>JAGHUL010000055.1 GCA_018064825.1 Candidatus Colivicinus equi | reverse complement strand
TTCCTTTCTAACAAGCCTAAGAACACATATAAAATTATCAATATTTATTAGACTTATTTCCACTACCAAACAAAACTAGAAATAAGAAAAAGAATTCATGCCTCTTTTTTTTGATTATCACATATTTTAAAATATCTTGCTAATATATAATTATGGGAATAACCAAAAAATATAAATATAAAATAAGCGATACCAATGATATCAGCAATCTCATTGAGCTTGTTTTAGAAAAATACAATTATCCAAGAGATAAATGGCTAAAGAAAGTTGCTTAATTATCTCTTTATCAACAAAACATAGATATCATTAACATTGGTACCTGTTGGACCCGTTAATATTAAACCGTTATTCATTTTAAATGCATTATAAGCATCATTGTTATTTAGATAATCTTCGATGTTTTTTATTTCACCATACGTATGTTCATCGCTATATGCACCTGCTGCATCAGTTGGCCCATCAGTACCATCTGAACCAAAACAAAAGATACAAGTATCTTTACAATCTTTAAGATATAAAGCAGACCTTAATGCAATTTCTTGATTGCGACCACCCAAACCATTTCCAGTGACATTTATTGTTGCTTCGCCACCAATGATATAGGCTAGCGAATGATTGACGCCTTGTTTTCTTATGGCATATTCGCCTAACTCTTTAGCTAATAAATCTCCATCACCAGTAAAGTAATTATCAGCCAGTATCGTTTCATAGCCTAATTCTTCACAAATGTTTCTTGTAGAGTCACATAACTGTTTTAATGAACCAACGAATCTATTTGTAACATTGTTTACATCTTCGATACTATCGGCAAACAAGAATTTATCATACTCTTCTTTTATATCTAACTTATATTTATTTACTATTTCCTTTATTTCTTCTATAGTTGTTTCATCATTTGCAG
This sequence comes from Candidatus Colivicinus equi, assembly GCA_018064825.1. Lineage (GTDB taxonomy): Bacteria > Bacillota_I > Bacilli_A > Erysipelotrichales > Erysipelotrichaceae > Colivicinus > Colivicinus equi. Next base: position 30,019 of record JAGHUL010000055.1, on the reverse strand, counting down.
CTGGGCCAGAAGCAATAGAACTAATATCATCTCCTATAACATCAGATAATATGTAAGTATCTATGCTGGCAGGAAGACAATGCTTTGCGAACTTCCCTCCTTTAACCATAGAAAGTTTTTTTCGAATTTTGTTTATTTCATTAATCGTTGCACCAGATTTTAATAATTGATCATTAATTAATTGCAATTCTGTTAATGAAATAAAAGGTTTCTCAAATAGCGCAGATCCACCACCAGATATTAGAAAAATTACTTTATCGTTTTTGCTTAAATTGTTTGTTAACTCCAAAACTTTCTCAGTAGCAATTAAAGAGTTTTCATCCACAATAGGATGACCGGCCTCATAGATGTCTATATTGTTTATTGAACCTTTGCTGTGTTGATATTTAGTAATTACTATTCCTTTTTTAATTTTATTGCCTAGTCTATCACTAGCCGCTTTAGCCATAGTCCATGCAGCTTTGCCGATTGCTACAACATATATATTCTCAACATCTTCTTCAACATCGAGCGCAAAAAAAGTATTCTTGTAAGGATTTATATCGTTTACGACTCTGTTAATAATAATGTCTACATCTTTTCTAAGTATCACACCAATATTATAATTAATTCATGAATAAAAAAGGAAACATAACTAATATCATCATTATCACATTGGCTATTTTGACTGTTATTAGTTTTGTGTGCTTTATCATTGTTGTAGTTAAACCAGATCTATTTGAAAGCAAGGGACAGGAAGTTATTGAAGAAGTGGAGCAGTACGACTATTCACTCATTAAAGGTGGAGAGATTTTAACATATGAAGATGATGAATATTACAGCATGTTTGGAATAGATGTTTCTGAATTCTCGGAAGAAATCGATTGGACAAAAGTTAAAAAATCAGGCGTTCAGTTTGTTTATCTACGTCTTGGATATCGCGGTAAAAATCTTGGCAACTTATTTTTAGATGAGCAATTTGAAAACTACTACCAAGGCGCAAAAGATGCAGGACTTAAGATTGGCGTATACTTCTACTCTCAAGCCGTTAGCCAATACGAGGCATCGCAAGAAGCTAATTTCGTTTTAGAAAATATAAAGGATAAAGAAATTGATTTTCCTATCGCATATGATTTAGAAATATCCGATGATAATAGCCGCGTCACTAGAACCACGCCATTAGATAAATCTAACAACGCTTTATCGTTTATTAATGTATTAAACAATCACGGATATGATTGTATCATTTATACAAATGATTATTTCTCTAGTTACTACTATTCGATGAGAGAACTTAAGGACTGTGAATTCTGGTATGCTCAATACGGTGTTGATCGACCATCTTTTGATTACAAAATAAAAATCTGGCAATATAGCCAGACTTATGAAATTGAAGGAATTAACGGCACTGTTGATTTCAATATCATGTTTATACAAAAGAATGATCAACATTAATCACACAATTATAATTCTTGCCAATTTCTTCTTTAACTAAATTAGATATTTTTAGTTTTAACTCATCGTGTTCGATATGATCTTCGCTAGGAATTAATACATCAAATACTAAGTTGTTATGGGTTGGGCCTCTAACAACTCTGAAATCATGAATGTTATATTCGTTGTTAACTTTTTTAACCAAGTCAGTTACTACTGGTTTAAGTTCTTTAACCATCTCATCTTTGGTATCAATTGGATCCATGTGAATAGTTGTTAATATACCATATTTATTTAAGATATCCATTTCTATATTATCTATTTTGTCATGTGTATCTATAACGGGAACATAAGCATCTACTTCGCAATGTAAAGTCATAAATTTACGAGATGGACCATAGTCATGAATAATCAAATCGTGAATTCCAATGATTTCATCATGAGACATAATTTCTTTTTCAATTTCTTTTATTAGTTCTTTGTCAGGTGCTTGACCAAGGATAGTATTCATCACATCAAAGAACACTTCTAGACCTGATTTAATTACTAATAGCGCTACAATAACACCAACATATGAATCGATATTTATATTGAAGAATTTAAGTAATAATACACACACTAAAGAAGATGAAGTAACTAGAACATCACTTATACTATCTTTACTAGCCGCAAGTAATGTGTCTGAACTTATAGCTTTTCCAGCTTTGCCATTCATAACATACATCAATAGTTTTATACCAATCGAAACAAGCAACACTGCAACTGCAGCGGTACTATATATAAATTCTTCTGGTGAAAATATTTTTTTAACTGATTCTATTAACGATTCAAACCCCATCAATAATATTAAGAAAGCAACTATCATTCCTGAAATATATTCCATTCTTCCATAGCCATATGGATGACTTGAATCAGAATGTTTATTTGATAATGCAAAGCCAAATAAGGTTGCTAAATTTGAACCAATATCAGATAAGTTGTTAAATGCATCAGCTCTAATAGAAACAGAATTTGTGATAAAAGAAATAATTAATTTTGTAACAACTGCTATTAAGTTACAAACAATAGAAAAGATAGAGAATACGACTCCATATCTTTCTCTAACAGTAGAGTCATCTACTTTTTCGTAATTCGGAATAAATTTCTTACATAAAAAATTAAACATAATTCTTCTCTACAAAAAATGAAGCGTTCTAAGCTTCACTTTTTTCCTCTTTATTCTTTTCAGGAGTATACTTGATAACTAGATGTCTCTTTAAACCTTCACCAATTGACACTGTTGATACATTTTTAAAGTCTTGTAAATATTGATGAATAACTTTTCTTTCATCGTTTGGCATTGGATCTAGTTCACAATCGATGTGTGACTTAACAACATTAATTGCTTCTCTTCTAGCGATAGCTTTAACTTTCTTATAACGATCTTCTTTGTAGTGATTTACATCGATGATAACGTTAATTCTCTTCTTGAATGTTGCATTAGTTGCTGCCTTAAGAACAGTAGAAATGGCTCTCAATGTTTGGCCACCTTTACCAATGACAATAGCGTTATTTTCAGCGTCCAAAATTACACGATATAATAATTCGTTTTCTTTTTCTTTGTTGTGTTCAATGATTATCTCGATTGATACACCTTGATTCAATTCTGTAAAATAATTTCCTAAATAATCAAAAATAAATTCTTTAACATCTTGAGCTGTAAATGCCTCAATGGTAACTGATTTACCAAAGCCAAATAATCCGCCCTTATCTTCTTCTAATACATTGTAAGTAATATCCTCTTTACGGCATTTCTTTTCAGAGGCTATAGATTCCAATATATCTTCTAATGATTTACCTGTATATTGTTTCATCTTCATTCTCCTTAATCTTTATGAGTTAATTTATCAATTACTAAAGTCTTACAGATATTAATTATTGAATAAATAACATAGTATAGTGATAGAGCTGTTGGCCAAGATAACATAATGAACGCAATCATCAATAACATACCATAAGTCATAAATACATTTTGGTTTTGTTGAGGTTTCTTGTAAGTCTTGTGATGAGCGTCAGCTTCTTGTTTACCACGATATTCAGCAAGCCATGTTGGAGTCTTGATTGATAAGAATTGTGTAATTATCATCAATACATAAATAACGATACATACAACGCATGCTGCACCGATTGCTTCTTTTGGTGTCATATCTAGCGAAACGCCCATGAACTTTGCGTTTGCAACAGCATATGATCTTCTTACAGCATTATACATACCAATCAAAATTGGGAATTGAATAAATGTAGATACTAATGAACCAATTGGATTGATATTGTATTTAGAATACAATTGTTGCATTTCCATAGCCATACGTTGTTGAGAAGCTTCATCAGTCTTGCCTTCATACTTAGCTTGGATTTTTTGCATTTCTGGTTGGATTTCTTGCATCTTTTGCATTGCAACATTTGATTTAAATGTAAATGCAAGAACGATAGCGTTGATTGCTAATGTAACTACAGCAATCGCAAGAGCGATACCGACTCTTGGTTCTAACCAGTTAATTGCTTGCGCTAATGGGTATGTGATGACAGCGGCAAAAATACCTTCATCCATAACCTCGCTAAATGCTGTATCTAAAGTGATTAATATCACATTACCGTTTTCGTCAGTAGGAACAGTACAACCTGTAAGTGTTAGTGCTAGCAAAACGATAGTCACTATTAATAGGATACGTTTTTTATTCATAAGGACTCCTTGTCTATAACTATTTTATTATAGCTTTTTTAATAATCTTTTCCAAATCGTTTTGGTTATCTAAAAAACTATTATTTAAAAAATTAGTTCTAACTACCACCACAATATCTTTAGGACAACTTTCAAAATCAAAGATATTATGAATCATTTCTCTAACTTGCCTTTTTATTTTGTTTCTATCAACGGCGTCGCCCAACTTCTTGGAAACAGAAATACCCACTCTGGCATGTTCCATTTTTCTCAAATCGCAATATAAAAAGAAACATCTACTTGAATAAGTATCTTTATGTTTACATATTGAAGAGAATTCTTCGTTTTTTCTAATGCGATATTCTTTTTTCATATCAAAATAAAAGCCACATAACGTGGCTTTAATTAACTAAGCAGATAAAACCTTTCTACCTTTGGCACGACGTCTAGCTAATACTTTACGTCCACCTACTGTTTTCATACGGGCTCTAAAACCATGTACATTTTGGCGTTTTCTTTTGCTTGGTTGATACGTTCTTTTTGCTGCCATAATAAGCCACCTTTCTTAAATTCGATAACGTATAAATTTTATCTTTATCGAGGCATTTTGTCAACTTAAACAGCTTTCTTACGACGCTTATTTATCCTTTTTGCAATAATCGTACTAGATGTACCAAACTCTATAGAAATGCCGTTTCTTGTCTCGGTTATCTTTCGTGCTCCTAAATCACGCACCTTCTCGAAAGATACCTTCTCCAAATCGTTAAGATAGAAGTTTAATCTAAACAAGCCACTGCCACAATTACTGATATTTTCAAGTCCGCCAACAGCATCAACACATTCGTCGACTAATTCATCACCATTGCCCGTTTTAACCAAATCATAAGCAAAATAATGATAGTAAAGATATGTGAAAACAAAGCAAATGATCAATGCAACAAAACCAATTATTGCAATAGTAATTAGTGACGAAGAAACTCTTGGATTTCTTATATTAATAATAAAATCAGGAAATGAACCAGGCATAGCAATAGCCGTATTTGCGCCTGTAAATTCAAATCCTAGGAATGCGCCCATCTTTGAAAGTGTTCCAAATAATACACCTACCGCCAACAAATAGAAGATAAACAAAAATGGCGAAGTAAACAACAAGATAAATTCAAGAGGAAGCGGATTTCCAGCCACAAAAGAAAGCACTATCGCAAAAGCAAATACTAAAATATAATGATTTCTCTCTTGTTTATCTGACATTGAAGTAAGCATACCAAGGAACATTGCAGGCACCATAAACATATTAATTACATAGTATGGGGTAATAAATCTTCCAGCACCAACATATGCCGCAGTAGTATCTTTTACAGCAGCCCATATATTTACGTCACCTAGAACACTTTGACCAGTTAATGTATTAGAATAAGATCCACCTAGAGAAGTGAACCAGAATGGATATCTAATAATATTTGATAAACCTAAAATTGAAGTAACTCTATCAAGGATTCCATAAACACCAAGCCTAATTGGATCCATTAAATCCTGACTAATATAATTAATAATGTCTTGACAAGAATTGTATAAGAATGGATAGACATAAGATATAACTATACCAGCCAAGAAACAAAAAACAATATTGTAGATAATACCAGCTGTATCCTTATTGAAGAAAGCTAATATTGAATATGAACTTCTATTTCTAGAAGTAACATAAGAAAATCTCGTGATATAAGCAACAATCAATGAACCTAATAATCCAGTCTCCAATGGATATCTAGCACCATTAGCTAAATTAAAGACTGAATTTACACCTATTCCTGTTGTATAAGCTTGGCTACCTAAAGTTTGATTTGAAAATAACATTGTTGTAACTAAGAATGTAAAGTAACCAACTAGTGCCATAACTAAAGGTGAACCACTGTTAGCTCTTTTACAAACAATAGATAACATAAATATCAGTGGTAAATTCATAACGATGATTTCACCTACACGCATGCAGAACTCACCAATAAATAAAATCGTGCCACTTTTTATCGTGTAAAAAAGGTTTACACTAGGGTTTTGTATCAAGAAACCTATCGCAACAAGAATAAAGCCAAAATAAGCAACTCTAATTGGCGTACGACAGCTTTCGTAAAGATTCATAATACGTTTCATATGAATAATTTTACTATATTAAAGTACAATAAAAAAGAGGACGAAATATATGAAAACAATGATTTTAGTAACTACAGGATTAGAAGAATGCGAAGCATTGGTGGTTTATGATTTGTTGTATCGCGCAAAGATTGATGTCGAGCTTGTTGGCCTAGTCGAGGAGATTACATCATCTCATAACGTGACATTCAAACCACATAGATTAATCGATGAAATAAATAGTAAAGATTATGATTGTTTAATCTTACCAGGAGGCATGCCAGGCACATTAAATCTTGAAGGTGATCATAGAGTACAAGAACTAATAGATGAATTTGTTGAAGCAAACAAATATGTTTGTGCCATTTGTGCTGCCCCATCAATTTTGATTCATAAGGGATTACTACAAGATGATAAATTCATCTGTTTCCCTGGCTTTGAAAACGGATTAAAGCCTGCAAATAAAAAAGCTGTTCAAGATGGTAAATTCATTACCGGAAAAGGTCTTGGAGCAGCTATTGAATTCGCGTATCTAATAATAAGTAATCTAGTTTCAAAAGAAAAAGCTGATGAAGTTATTCAAAAAATTCAGTATTAATTATCTAGATTGATAGCTATACTTTCTAATTTGTTTAAACGGTGTTTCATGCCTGATTTGGAAATAACATCGCCATATGCTTTTTGATATGCATCACACAGTTCTAATAAAGAACTGTCTTGATATTTTAAACGCAATTCTAGAACGTTTTTTAATTTCTCGTTAAGTACTTCGTACTTACGAGATTTTTTTATTTTTTGTAAATATTCAACTTGCCTTTTTGCGGCATTTAATGTTTTCACTTCGTTGGCTAGTTCACAGTTATCGAGTCTAATAAGTGAATTCTTCAAATCTCTTTGCATTCTTATGTCTTCATATTTATATAAAGAACTATTAGCACCAACTAGTTTTAAGAAATCAGATATCAAATCTGAACGTTTAATATAAACGATGTATCGATTACGACGTTTAGATATCTTGGCATCAATGTTGAAACGTGATAACAACTTCACAATGAAATTTGCGTGATCTAATTCATCTAAGCTTATCTCTAGATGATAGTTACTATTACTAGGGGCATTGCATGAGCCATATGCCAAGAAACTTCCTGCTACGTATGCGCCGGCACAACAATCTTTTAAAACAACGGTATAACTAGGATGAGATGATAGCCCTTTAGATGAATACAATCCCAAATCTTCTAATATGTCGCGTGCGTTTTCCAATACTTTAACTGTATAAACATTATTCTTCTTTAGATTGGTTTTCTTAATAACTACAAGGTCTGTTTTAACTTTATAAATTTTCTTGATTAAAGAAACAATTCTTTTTGCGGTAGTAGGATTTTCGGTTCTAACTAAAATACCAAATTGTCTATTTTCAATAATTAAAGAACTCGTTAATTTAATTAACGCGCTTAATTCTGCTTTACAACAACATTTCTTAATATCATTATTTGCAATATCTTGTTTAATCTCTGTTGTAAATGACATTATAGTAATTCCTCTATTACTTTTTTGATTGCTAAAGAATCGTGCCTTACTAAACCGTCCTCGAATGTCAACAATGTACATTCTTTGACAGGAATATCAAAACCACCATTATTTACGATTTCGCTAGAATTTGTTTTTAGATATTTAGCTTTAATATCTTCTGGGATTATATCGTTATGTTTAATGATTAAATCGATTGGCGCATTACATTTTCTTAAGGCGTCTACGTGATCTTTCAAATCGTAATTATATGTTTCATTTGATTGACTCATACAATTCGCAAAATAAACTTTTTTAGCTTTGCTGTTATTAAGCGCTTTGTTGATACCATCAATAATTAAGTTAGGAAGAATAGATGTATACAAAGATCCAATACCATAAATAATTAAATCTGCTTCTTCAATTGCTTTTACAGCCATAGGATTGCTTTCAACATTGTGATCATAAAAGACATCAGAAATATGATGAACGAAACTCGGAATATTCGCTTCTCCTTTAACGATTGTGTCATCATCCATTCTAGCGTATAGGGTCACTTTTTCTAAGGTACTAGGAATTATCTTTCCCTTTGCATTAAGCATTTCAGATAAAGCGTTTATGGCACCTTCTAAAGAACCAGACATTTGAATAAGGGCAACCAAAATCAAATTCCCAAGGCTGTGTCCAGAAACATCAGTATTGTCACCCTCGAACCTAAAGTTCATCAAATCTTTAATTAAATAATTAGATTCGCTCAATGTCGTAAGTACATTTCTTATATCGCCTACTGCAGGAACATTATAAAGTTGACGAAGTCTACCAGTAGAACCACCATCATCTGCTACCGTAACAATCGCCGAAATATTTATTCCTTCTATATCTTTAGTTTTGCTTAAGATGGTAGATAATCCATGCCCACCACCTATTACTACTACATTTTTCATTTTGTTATATCACGATGTCTTAAATAGCACGTGTATTTATCTTTATAGTAACCATACAAATAATTAGCTATGGTTGCGGAACGATGTTGACCACCAGTGCAACCGATGCAAACACATAGGTGCCTTTTTTCTTCTTTGTTATAAGCTTTAAATGTAAAATCTAAAAACGATATTAGTTTCTTTAAATATCTTTGTGTTAACTTTGATCCAAGCACATAATCTTTAACAGCCTTATCATTACCTGTTTTCTTTCTTAGCTTTTCAACATAGAATGGATTATCCAATACTCTTACATCAATTACTAAATCGGCATCTTCTGGAACACCATTCTTATAACCAAACGATTCAAAAGTAATCGCAAAGTTATCGATTGTTTCAATATTTAAAACCTTGTCCAATTTTTCTTTCAACTGCTTGTTAGATAAGTTAGAAGTATTGATGATATGAGCATTCTTGTCAAATTTTGCTAGAACACTTTTTTCAATTTCAACAGCTTCTTCAACAGTAGATGCGGTGTTAGAAATTACTAGTGGATGAATACGACGCGAGAATTTATAACGATTGATTATTGTTTCGATATTCGCATCAATAATAATCAATTTTGTTTTAATAACTTGCGAATTATAAAGTAACTTGTAATAGTTTTCTAATTCTAAAATAGGTACAGTTAAAACGACTTTTTCATATTTAATTGTTTGATCGTTTTCAATCAAAGTAATCAAATCAGAAAGAAGTTCAATTGGACATTGGTCTATACAGGTATAGCCCATATCTTCAAGAATATTTGATGTTGTTGTCTTGCCGGCACCAGAGATGCCTGTAATTAATAATAATTTCTTCATACTTCTACCACTTATTGCATACCTTTTCCGCAAAGCCCATAAAGTCTTTTAATTCGATTACTTTACCATCATCAAGAATTGCTTTGCCTGTGAATTTTCCAAAGACTTGATGTTGATTTGATCCTAATACGACAAAATCAGTATTGGCTGCACGATCAATTACTGGTTCAAAATCCATCTCAAAACGTCCATCATCACTGGTAAATGTCCACTTTGATAAATAATCTTCAGTTCCATTTTTAAATGGAATATTGAATTTTACCTGCGATAGTTTGTGTGCTTTATTATCATAGAACAACATGTTCTCGCTTGCTGCTGAAGTGTCACCAAAGCCATAACCTATATTAAATCCAAATAAGTGGCCATCTACTCTGCCTGAACCAGAACCCCAGTACCAAGTGTTCTTATATGTCCAAACACCTCTACCCCAGTCTAAAGTTCCGCATGAATCTTCCTTGGTAAACACATATTCTTTATTATCGTATTTAACAGATCCTATTGCAGGCATACAGTTTATCTTCTGATTGTAATAGAAGGCTGTCTTCTTTTCTTTAAAAGGAGTTGAGATAACCATAGATTCAGATTCTTCACAAATTAGTGTAACTTTGCCATCGATTGGCTTTCCGTCTTTGAAGTTATCCATATGGAAAGACAAAATTCTTTCATTTCCGTTATTAATAAAGTTTAAGAAATAGCCTTTTTCATGAACTTCAATATTTCCTTGTTTTGAAGATGCAGGAAATTTACGTTTACCCATAGTGAAGAGTTTCATAGGCGATGTTGTAATTTCCCATTTATTCTCAAAATCAATTAACGAGATTGAATCAAGAGCCATATAAGAATTATCATCAATCGTTAATGCCAAAGCATATTTGTCATTATAGATTAGATAATAATCCCATTCCTTAATTCTCATAGCATTGGCTTTGATCTTATTGCGGTCATAATCAAGGATTAGATTTTTGGCATATCCCGCTTCTATTAAATGACCATTTTCATCTAATAAATCGTGTCTTCTTTTAATTTCGTGTTGTTCCATCTTGTTCCTTTCTATAGCCAATCAGTGGCGCCTATAACTTGTACTGCTTTTCCTCCGCATTCATTTGCGAACTTACAACATTCAATGATGTCTTTGCCATCATCTAAGCACTTAATGAATCCTGCGACAAAACTATCTCCTGCTCCTGTAGAATCAATGGCTTCAACTTTCTTAGTTGGTATCCATTGTTCATAGTCTTTATTTTTTAGATAACATCCTTTATCACCAACTGTGATAATGACGTTCTTTACTCCTGCTTCAAATAATATATCTGCAGCTTCTTCGACAGTCTCTGCACGAGTAAACATTTTTGCTTCTATATCATTTGGGAAGAAGTAATCTAATTTATTTAACACATCTTTATATTCAGCTATGGTCTCGTTATTTTTAATTGTTGTCGTATCAGCACATAAAATCTTATTTTCATTTTTGATACGTGTAAATAATTCTTCGTACTCTTTTCTTCCCATATGTAGAGGAATAAACATTGAAGCAAAGCATACGATATTGCCTCTAATTTCCTTAACATCTTCAGGCAACAATTCTCTAATATTTCCACTTCTAGTACCGATAAGATTTCTGCGTCCATTCTTATCTACTAAAATAGTTGAAACGTAAGTCTTGTTTCGATAAGTAGGAATAATACGTACAAAGTTCTCAATACAATGTTGATAGATATATTTACCAGCAATATCATCGCCTAAAACGGTAATGAATTCAGTCTGTTTATTTAATCTAGAAAGAACCACAGATTCATTAAGTCCATCACCGCCAAAATCAAATTTTATATTATCCGCAAACTGATGTCCTGTCTCAAAAACTTCCTTTGAAACGTTCTGACAAATTATATCTACACAACTAGCTCCTATTATTGTAATCATATCGAAAAATATCCCTTCTTTAAGCCTATTATACTAATTTTTGACCATTTTTGGCACGCTTGGTATCGTTTGTATAAAAAACTGTTAAAATTTATGCATTTTTTATTGATTTTAGTTAATGGTTTTGATAATATAAATAAGCGCACGAATGGAACCGAAAGGTTCTATATATAAGTGAGTAAAATGACACGCCTGGTGGCGTGTACAAAAATGAAAGGAGAAAATAAATGCCAACAATTAATCAGTTAGTAAGAAAAGGTCGTCATGCTAAGACTTTCAAATCAAAGGCACCAGCTCTAAATAAGGGTTTCAACTCTTTAAAGAACCGTCCAATTGATTTAGCTTCTCCACAAAAAAGAGGCGTTTGTACCCGTGTTGGTACAATGACACCAAAGAAGCCTAACTCAGCTTTAAGAAAATATGCCCGTGTTAGACTATCAAATGGTATGGAAGTTACAGCATATATTCCAGGTATTGGACACAACCTTCAAGAGCACTCAGTTGTTATGATCCGTGGCGGACGTGTTAAGGATTTACCAGGTGTACGTTATCACATTATCCGTGGTTCACTAGACTGTGCTGGTGTAGAAGGAAGAATGCAAGGTCGTTCATTATATGGCGCTAAGAAGCCTAAGTAAAACATGAAAGGAGATTAAAAATGCCAAGAAAAGGACATATCGCGAAAAGAGATGTATTAGTAGATCCTATTTATAATTCAAAACTTGTGACACGTTTAATCAACAAGATCATGTTAGACGGTAAAAAAGGTGTCGCTCAAAACATTCTATATAATGCATTCGAAATCGTAGAAAAGAAAACAGGCCAACAACCAATGGAAGTGTTTGAAAAAGCACTTGACAATGTTATGCCTCAATTAGAATTAAAATTAAGAAGAGTTGGTGGTGCTAACTACCAAGTCCCAGTAGAAGTTTCAGATGAAAGAAGATTAACTTTAGGTTTAAGATGGATCGTTAATTATTCAAGATTAAGAAACGAAAAAACTATGGAAGAAAGATTAGCAAATGAAATTATCGATGCATCTAATGGTATCGGTCAATCTGTGAAGAAGAAAGAAGATACTCATAAGATGGCTGATGCTAACAAAGCATTTGCTCATTTCCGCTGGTAATAGAAAGGATACGTTATGGCTCGTCAATATGCTTTAGATAATACAAGAAATATTGGCATCATGGCGCATATCGATGCTGGTAAAACTACTTGCACCGAGCGAATTCTATTCTTTACTGGAAAAACACACAAAATTGGTGAAACACATGATGGTGCCGCCACAATGGATTGGATGGCACAAGAACAAGAAAGAGGTATAACTATTACCTCAGCTGCAACAACAACATTCTGGGATGGTTCAAAAAACCAATTTCCTAAAACAAGAATGAACATCATCGATACACCAGGACACGTCGACTTCACTGTAGAAGTTGAAAGATCCTTAAAGGTATTAGATGGTGCTGTTACAGTACTTGATGCTAAAGCAGGTGTTGAACCTCAAACAGAAACAGTTTGGAGACAGGCTTCAAATTATAAAGTTCCTAGAATTGTCTTTGCAAACAAAATGGATGCAACAGGCGCTGACTTCATGATGTCAGTAAAATCAATTGGTGATCGTTTAGCTGCTAATGCTGCAGCGATTCAAATGCCAATTGGTGCTGAAAATACATTTAGAGGAGTAATTGATTTAGTCGAAAGAAAACAATACTTATATCTAAATGATTTAGGTACAGATATCAAAGAAAGCGATATCGAAGAACAATATAAAGATGAAGCGGAAGTATTAAGAAGTGAACTAATTGAAAAATTATGTGACTTCGATGAAGAACTAATGGATTGTTTCCTTAGTGAGAAGGAACCAACTATTCCTCAAATTAAAGCAGCAATCAGAAAAGCTGTTCTAACTTCAGAGTTCTTCCCTGTATTATGTGGATCAGCTTATAAGAATAAAGGTATTCAACTATTATTAGATGCAATTGTTGATTACTTACCTTCTCCACTAGATGTCCCAGCAATTAAAGGAAAACTAGTAAATAATAAGCAGGAAGCAGAAAGACCCGCAGATGACAATGCACCATTTGCTGCCTTAGCTTTCAAGGTAATGACCGATCCATTTGTTGGAAAACTTACATACTTCAGAGTTTACTCTGGTACAGCATCAGCTGGAAGTTATGTACTTAATGCAACAAAGGATTCAAAGGAAAGACTTGGAAGAATTGTTCAAATGCACGCAAATCACCGTGCTGATATTGAAGAAGTTGATGCTGGTGATATAGCTGCTGCTGTCGGCTTAAAGAATACTACTACAGGTGATACATTATGCGATGAAAAACATCCAATCATCTTAGAAACAATGGTATTCCCTGAACCAGTTATCCAGATGTCAGTTGAGCCAAAGACAAAAGCTGACTCAGATAAGATGGATGCTGCACTAGTTAAACTTGCTGAAGAAGATCCAACCTTCAAAACATACACTGATGATGAAACTGGACAAACTATTATCGCTGGTATGGGTGAACTTCACTTAGATATCATCGTTGATAGAATGAAGAGAGAATTCAAAGTTGAATGTAATGTTGGTGCTCCTCAAGTTGCTTATCGTGAAACAATTAGAGGAACAGCAGATTGCGAAGGAAAATTCGTTAGACAATCAGGCGGTAGAGGACAATACGGACACGTTTGGATCAAATTTGAACCAAACGAGGAAGGAAAAGGCTTCGAATTTATCGATGCAACTGTTGGTGGAAGTGTTCCAAAAGAATACATTAGACCAGTCGAAGAAGGACTTAAGCTTGCATTGAATAATGGTTTAACAGCCGGTTATCCTGTCGTAGATATTAAAGCAACATTATTCGATGGATCTTACCATGAAGTCGATTCATCAGAAATGGCTTTCAAAACAGCTGCTAGTTTAGCTCTTAAGGAAGCCGCAAAGAAATGTAATCCTGTAATCCTTGAACCAATTATGGATGTCGAGGTTACAGTTCCAACTGAATACTTAGGTTCAGTTATGGGTGATATTACAAAACGCCGTGGTCATATCAATGAACAAGAAGAAAAAGGTAATGCTGTAATCATTAGAGCATTTGTACCTCTATCAGAAATGTTCGGATATGCTACTGACTTGAGATCATTTACTCAAGGGCGTGGAAACTATATGATGCAGATGTCACACTATTCACAGTTACCATCTAGCGTCGCAGAAAAAATTGCCAAGAAAAACGCTTAATAATAATTGAATAATACAGTGTTTTATCTTAAAATTATATTGTTAAACAGGAGGAAAAAATTAGATGGCAAAAGAGAAATTTGACCGTTCACTAGAACATGTCAATATCGGTACTATCGGTCACGTTGACCATGGTAAAACAACTTTAACTGCTGCTATCACTAAGAGATTAGCAGAACAAGGTCAAGCTGAATTCAAAGCTTACGACCAAATTGATGGAGCCCCTGAAGAGAAGGCTCGTGGTATCACTATTAATACTGCACACGTTGAGTACAAAACTGCAAAGAGACACTATGCTCACGTAGACTGCCCAGGACATGCCGACTATGTAAAGAACATGATTACTGGTGCTGCTCAAATGGATGGAGCAATCCTAGTTGTTGCTTCAACAGATGGACCAATGCCTCAAACAAGAGAACACATCCTTCTTGCTAGACAAGTTGGTGTTCCTTATATCGTAGTATTCTTAAATAAAGTTGACCAAGTTGATGATCCAGAATTAATCGACTTAGTTGAAATGGAAGTTCGTGAATTACTATCTGAATATGGTTTCGATGGTGATAACGCTCCAATCATTAGAGGTTCAGCTCTTAAGGCTCTAGAAGGCGATTCTGAATATCAAAAAGCTATCGATGAATTAATGAATGCTGTTGATGAATATATCCCTTCTCCAGCAAGAGAAATGGATAAGCCATTCTTAATGTCAGTAGAAGATGTATTCACAATCTCTGGTCGTGGTACAGTTGCTACAGGTAGAGTTGAGCGTGGTGTTGCTCACTTAAACGATGATGTTGAAATCGTTGGTATTAGAGAAACTAGAAAAACAGTTATCACTGGTCTAGAAATGTTCCATAAACAACTAGATCAAGCTGAAGCTGGTGATAATATCGGTGCATTACTTCGTGGTGTTAACCGTGATGAAATCGAAAGAGGACAAGTTCTAGCTAAACCTGGTTCAGTTACTCCTCATACTGATTTCTTAGCTCAAGTATACGTATTAACTAAGGATGAAGGTGGAAGACATACTCCATTCGTAGCTAACTATCGTCCACAATTCTATTTCCGTACAACAGACGTTACAGGTGTTGTAAAGGATTTAGGTGGTGCTGAAATGGTTATGCCTGGTGACCACGTTGAAATGTCAGTTTCACTAATCTCTCCTATCGCTATCGAAGAAGGAACTAAGTTCTCTATTCGTGAAGGTGGTAGAACTGTTGGTTCAGGTTCAGTAACTAAGATTCTTAAATAATTAACTGATTAATTGATTATTACATAAGCCCTGATTAATATCGGGGCTTTTTGTTTGTTATAATTTTGTTATTGAGAGGTTTAGATTTATGAAAATTTATATTGCAGCGCCATTGTACTCGCAAGGAGAAAAAGACTTTAATCTTAAAATAGATACATTAATAAGAAGTTGGGGATATGATACCTTCTTACCACAAAGAGATGGAGGCATCGTAGCCTTAATGCCTGACATCGTTGAAGGAATGCCAAAAGAAGAATATGTCTTCAAAACAGATATTAAAAATATGGCTGAATCAGATGTCTTCTTATTTCTGTTAGATGGAAGAGTTCCAGATGAAGGAGCCTGTGTAGCTTTAGGAAATTCTTACGCCAATCACAAACACTGTGTCGGATATAAGACCGATATTAGAAGCCTTTGTGGTGATGACAATCTCATGATAAAAATGGCATTAGAAAAAATCTGCACCAGTGAAAGTGAATTAAAAGAATACTTAGATAAAATAAAGAAGCTTGGTTAAGCTTCTTTATTTTGTAATTTAATTTTACTTGTAACGTTATATCCGTTCTTTGCAAGAACATCTTCGCAATTGTCTGAACCTTCACCTACCGCAATAGCGACTAGTTCAATTCCTCTTTCAGTATTGTATACTGCTAGATTTGAAATTGAAACATTAATATCTAAGAAACATTTTGATATTGCATTTAATACGCCAGGTTTATCTTCATCAATCAAGATAACATATCTTGTACCATCTTTGTGATATCCTAAGATATCAATGAATGCATCGAAGATATCGTTTTGTGTGATGATTCCAACTACTTTATCGCCTTCAGTTACTGGAAGACATCCAATCTTATATTCACGAAGAGTCGATGCTGCTTCTTCTAATAATGCATCTGGAGAAATTGTAATAAGTCTATCACCCTTAATCATTACATCTTCAACTTTTAAATTATTGAAAAGGTAATTTAATTCAAACACTGATAGGGTTGAACTTCTTGTATCTCTTTTAATTGAACCCTTTGTAATTAAACCAATCAAATTATTCTTACTATCAACAACAGGTAGACGATGAAGATTTGACTCTTTCATGACTTCTAGAACTTCAGAGATAGTCATTTTAGCTTGAACAACTTGTAGTTCTTTACTCATTTTGTCTTTTACGTACATGTTTTATCCTCCTAAGTAAGCCTTCTTTACGCTTTCCGAGTTAAGCAATTCTTTACCAGTACCAGATAAGACAATCTTACCTGATTCAAGTACATATGCTCTTGAGGCGATATTCAAAGCCATTCTGGCATTTTGTTCTACTAATAATACTGTAACACCTGTTGAGTTAATATCTTTAATAATTTTAAATATTTCTTTAACAAGTAGTGGAGATAAACCCATACTAGGTTCATCAAGAAGCATTATTTTTGGCTTTGCCATCAAAGCTCTAGCCATAGCAAGCATTTGTTGTTCACCACCAGACAAAGTACCAGCTAATTGTTTCTTTCTTTCCAAAAGTCTTGGGAACAAATGATATACATTGATTAAATCTTTTTCGACATCTTTGTCTTTTCTTGTATAAGCGCCAAGAATCAAATTATCTTCTACAGATTGAGAAGCGAATATTCTTCTTCTTTCTGGACATTGAGCTATTCCCATTTCAACAATTTTATGTGCAGGAACTTTAACAATATTCTTACCATCAAATTCAATAGTTCCACTGTGTGGTTTTAATAAACCTGATAATGTATGCATTGTAGTAGTTTTTCCAGCGCCATTGGCACCAATTAAAGTAACGATTTCGCCATCATTTACTTCAAACGAAATACCTTTAATTGCTTCTATCATTCCATAACGTACAACTAAATCTGTTACTTTCAACATACTATTCACCCAAATAAGCCGCGATTACTTCTTTATTGTTTCTAATTTCATCTGGGCTTCCTTTCGCAAGCAACATACCATAATTCAATACATATATTCTTTGACAAATGCCCATTACTAACGACATATCATGTTCAATTAATAAAATGCATACATCAAAGTTGTCTTTTACAAATCTAATTGTATTCATCAATTCATCTGTTTCTTGTGGATTCATACCAGCTGCTGGTTCATCTAACAGCAATACTTTTGGTGAAGTCGCAAGAGCTCTAGCAATCTCCAATCTTCTTTGAGCGCCATAAGGTAATGAACTAGCTAAAATATCTTTATCTTTTAATAAGCCGAATATTTCTAATAATTTTAATGCTTTTTCTTCGATCGTTTTTTCATTATTATGATACTTTCTATCATGAATTAAACTATCAAATAACGAATAATCACTTTCATTATTCATAGCAACCTTTACGTTGTCTATAACGCTCATATTAGAGAACAATCTGATATTTTGGAATGTTCTAGCAATACCGCTCTTATTTACACCTACTGTATCTAATTTTTTAATATCTTCACCATCTAAATAAATAGCACCTCTAGATGGTTCATAAACTTTTGTAAGAAGATTAAATACTGTAGTTTTCCCAGCACCGTTAGGTCCTATCAAACCAACAATCTCATGAGCATCAACATAAATGTTTAAATTATTAACTGCTGTTAATCCACCAAAATCTATACCTAAAGATTTAGTTTCTAAAACATGCTCACTCATGGCTATCTCCTTTCTTATTGAATAATAATCTGAACTTCTGAATTAATTGACCTAAATAAGTGTTGTTTGTAACAAGCATAATCGCGATTAAAACAACTGAATAAATCAACATACGGTAATCTTGAAGTGATCTTAATAATTCAGGAAGTACATATAAAACAGAAGTTGCAATGATTGTTCCCGTAATATTTCCAAGTCCACCAAATACAACATAAACAAGAATTGAAATTGAAGTATTGAAATCGAACTTTGATGGTTGAAGTGAAGTATTATTCAACGCATATAAAGCTCCACCCATACCAGCTAGTACTGCTGAAATTACAAATGCCAAAGTTTTTGTTTTAGTAATATTAATACCAATTGATTCAGCAGCTATTCTATTATCTCTTGCGGCAGTGATTGCTCTACCGTATTTACTGCCCATTAATGAATAGATTACGAATAATACAAAGATGATTAAAATAAATCCTGCTGTGAAAGAAGCGATTTTTTCAACATCAACCGAACCCATAGGCCCTTCTAACAACATTCTTCCACCTTCAGCTAATTCGATAGTATTATTTACAAACGAGAAATGAACACCAGTGCTATCAAAACCAAGATAAATATTATTAATTAACGATTTAATTATTTGACCAAATGCTAAAGTAACTATCGCAAGATAATCACCTGATAATTTTAAAACCGGAATAGATATAACTAAACCAAATAGTCCAGAAACGATACCACCAGCCAATATTGCAATAATAAGTCTAACGATAGCGTTAGGAACACTGGCAGAAAGAAGTCCTGAAACAACAACGGCAGTGAAGCCGCCAACAGCCATGAAACCTGCGTGACCAAGTGACAACTCACCAGAGAATCCGACACATAGATTAAGTGATAACGCTAAAACAATATAGCAACATACAGGAACAAGAATACTCGTGAATAATCTTGATACTCTAATTGTATTTGTTAAAATCGTGATAACAATATATGCCAAAATAACTATCGCAAAACTGATAGTACGTTTAATGTTTTTCTTTCCAAAAAGATTATCTATGAGGTTCTTCATCATTTATACCTTCACATTCTCTTTCTTTCCAAGCAAACCAGTTGGCTTTATTAATAAGACAATAATCAAAACTGCAAATACTATTGCATCAGATAGTTGTGTTGAAATATAAGCTTTAGTAAATGTTTCAATTATGCCCAATAGCAAACCACCAAGTAAAGCACCAGGTATAGAACCTATACCGCCAAATACTGCAGCAGTGAAAGCTTTAATACCAGGCATTGAACCTAATGTTGGCGACAATGATGGATATGTTGAGCAAAGAAGAACAGCAGCAACAGCAGCTAAGCCAGATCCTATCGCAAAAGTCACAGAAATAGTTGCATCGACATTGATACCCATAAGTTTTGCGGCATCTTTATCTTCTGCGCAAGCTCTCATTGCCTTTCCAATTTTTGTTTTATTAATAAAGATTGTCAGTAATGCCATAATTAGTAGGCAACAAACAATAGTGATTATATTTAAATACGAAATAATTAGTTGGCCATCAAATAGTTTTAATGATCCCTCAGTAATTAATGATGGAAATATTTTAGTGTCAGTACCAAACAATAATTGAGCACCATTTTCTAAGAAATAGCTAACACCAATAGCAGTAATTAATACTGACAATGAAGAAGCTTTTCTTAATGGCTTATAAGCTAATTTTTCAATTGTTACACCTAATATAGTACAAACGACGATTGATAAAATAATGCTTATCCATGAAGGTATTCCAAATCTTACGAACGCATAAAAAGCCACATAGCCACCAACCATGATGATGTCTCCATGGGCAAAGTTTAACATTTTAGCTATGCCATAGACCATAGTGTATCCAATAGCAACTATTGCATACACACTACCTAGACCTAGACCAGAAATTAAGTAAGATAAAAATGACATTATTCCCCTCTAAAACAAATAAAGGCTGCTGAATTATCAGCAACCTTTATTATACACGATTAATCAGCAGATACGTAAACTCCGTTAGTAATAACAACTGCTTTTGGAGCTTTTGAAACTTCACCGTTTTCAGCCCAAGTTACATTTGTTCCTGTGATTCCATTGAAAGTCATTGAATTAAATTGAGCAACCATAGGTTCGTATAAGTTATCAGCATCGATATTATCTACACCAATATTTTCTAATGCTTGCTTAATTGCATATACACAGTCATAAGCATCAGCAGCAAATTGGTTAGGTTCTTCATTATATTCAGCTTCAAATGCAGTAACAAAATGAACAGTTGCATCATCAGTAGCATCAGCAGCAAATGGTGTTAATAGATATACACCTTCAGCTAATGATGTATCAAAGTTTTCAAGAGTTAAGATACCATCCATACCATCGATACCAAAGAAAATTGGAGCATAATCTTTGTCGCTAGCTTGTTTCAAAATAATTGAAGCAGGTTGATAGTAAATAGGTAAGTAAACTAAATCAGCACCAGCATCTTTAGCGCCTTGTAATTGTGAAGAGAAATCTGTAGAAGTGTCAGCAGTAAATGAGCCAACATAAACAACATTTAATCCATTAGCTTTTGATTGAGCATCAAATTTCTCATAAACGCCTGCAGAATAAACATCATCATTCTTGTAGATAACCGCAATCTTCTTGTCAGCAAATTTTGTCTTCATGTAATCTGCAGAAGCTACACCTTGGTTAGGATCTGTGAAACACATTTGGAAATTTCCTTTATAGTTAGTTGTATCTGTATAAGCTAGAGCTGTTGATGAACCAGATGGTGTCAATGCGAAAATCTTGTCTTCATCATACAAAGCTGCAACGTTTGCACCTGAACCAGAAGTAACAGTGAATAGTGATAGTTGCATACCCCAGTCATATAAAGAAGAATAAGCAGTTATAGCTTTTTCAGTATCAGCTTCATCATCTTCGAACTTGAAATCGAATTTAATTTTTGAATCAGATTCGTTGATTTCTTTTACAGCTAATTTAGCTGCGTTTTCAACAGCCTTACCGTAAACAGCTGTATCACCAGTTAATGGACCAGAACCACCTAATTTGATAGTAACTGTGCCATCTCCAGCATCTGCTGTTCCTTCATCATTTGATGAACCACCGCATCCTACTAAACTAAATACGCAGAACACAGTTAGAAGTACTACTAATAATTTTTTCATGTTTTTCCCCCTTAAAATAAAAGATGAGCTTGCACGATAACATTCAGCTCATCTATATTTTACAAATGTACGTGAATGATACCCTACTATTACTAACAGCCTACAATAATAATGCTACGTAAATCACGTAGTCGTAAGTCTAAGATGTTAATAATAATTTCCATATCATTTACTAAAGAAAAGATACAATCATTGAATTTGCGGTTAAAATAATTCATAATGTCCTCCTTTTCTTTAATATAAATAAAGTTTATCACTAATAAATACCAAATAAAAGATAGCTTTCACAATTTTTTCACAATTATTTGAAATTTTTACAAGTTTATGTAAAATTTTACATTTTGTCTATTAATGAGCCAACATCTTTTACATAATGGGCATCAGATGCGGTTATTAACTTACAACCATATTTCTTTAATATTTCTATAAAATCTTTATTTAAACCAATATCTGGATGATTATATCGATAATGACATCCGCTATTATTCTCGACTAAAATATCATGTTCTTTAGCCAACTTTGCGAACTCTTCATAAAATGGGTGTAAATCAAAACTTGGATGAAAACCTCTAATCTTAATTTGATCAGGATGACCTATTTGATCAAAAATATCTGATTTGATTAGTGCCAATTCTTCGGCAAAATACTTTTTATATATAGTATCTACATCACATACATTCCATAAGATTTCATCTGAATAGCTGCAATCATAATTACGATAATCTATCGCATGAACTGAACCAATCACAAAATCTAAATCATAATTATTTAAGATATCTCTAATTAACTGTTCTTCGTTTCTTTGATAACAAACTTCCAAACCATAAATCACTTTAATTGGAAAGTTTATTTTTTTACATTGCTTTATTAAATCAAGATATTCATATATAGAATTACGAAAATCACGAGAAAACCATTCATCTTGTGCTTTATATTTTCTGTGGTTTACATATATTGGCTCAAATTCTTTAAAACGATGGCTATGATCTAAAATGTGCAGTTCATCAATATTGTGTGCTATTGCACTATCAACAAACTCCTTAACATAATCAAAAGTTAAAGGGCCATTTTCTAAATGTACATGTGAATCTATCATACTAGTTAAATGTTACTAATTCTTCTTTTGGTGCCTCTGCTTCTTTATATTCCTTCGCATACAAGACACAAGTTTTATTACCATCAGTCGCTTTCAAACAATGGATTACTCCTTTAACTGAATAGTATTTATTTATATCGATGTCAGCCTTTCTAATATTTACTATAGTCAAAGCTATATCTTGAATGTCATTAGCACAACATACCATAGCTCTTCTTCCCATTATTAGAACGTTGTCATACTCTGCAACTTCTTCAACAAATTTAACTTTAATCGTAATAATCTTATTATCATATTTCATAGGATTATCGACAGCATCCATATACCATAGACCATAGTCGATATCTTCAATATCCAAATCTTTAGATACATCAAACATATCATCATCTATTTTATTAGTAACATTGCCATCTTTATCTTCATAGATTATTTCGACCATCTGATTTATCGATTTAATATTATTTCTTAAATATCTACGATCAACATTATCAGCTCTGTTTAAAATTACCACTTCAGCATTAACGATGTGATTAAACATGAATTGGCGCATATTAGTCATATATAAATTAAAACTTGAAGCATCAATTGTTGTAAGAGTTTGCGCTAGTTCCCAATTAGAAATAAAACCAGTCTCATATAAAATGTTGTCATCTTCCATACCATTGAGTTCAATAAAAATTCTCTCAACAGGATAATCATGATCTAATTGTTTTTGCATATCAATTGTTAAATCTTTTATTGAATCTAAATAGATGACTCTGCAATCACATGCTTTCAAGAATTTATCATCATATTCTTCATCGCCTTGTTCAAAAGCAATAATCAAAGTTGATTCGCCATCATTAAAATTTGGATTACATAAAGATTCTTTAATAGCACGTGTTTTCCCAGAATCTAAAAAACCAGAAAAAACATAAACAGGTTTAACCATGGAATACTTCCTCAAAATGTTCTTCGTTTATTGTAGTACCAATAATAGAAACTAACGCTTCTTGTCTATCAGCACCTACATAGATACTATATTCATTCAAGACATAGTTAAAATACAACATACCTTCTTTACCGAATACATATCCTTTTATTCTAATAATATCTTCATCAACGTTATTTAATATGTTTTCCAATTCGTCTTGAGTAAAGATGTAGTCTGGACGAATAATTAGATTCTTAAATGGTTCATCGTCATCATCGTCATCGTGATGGTGATGATGATGTTCATGATGATGGTGATGTTCATGTTCATCTTCATCATGGTCATGATGGTGATGATGTTCATGATGATGCTCGTCTTCAACAAATTCAGGAAGAATATCACCACCATTAACAATAATGTCTAATAGTTCATCCATACTATATTCATCAATATGTTTAGTTGAAATGTAACAATCATCATTAATTTCTTTAATGATATTGATTGCATTTTGTTTTTCTTCTTCTTTTGAAACATCAAGATGAGAAAGAATAATTGCATTAGCAGCTTTAACTTGATCATCAAAGTATTCTTTAAAGTTTGTGTGATATTTCTTACAAGTCTTAACATCAACAATGCAAATATGAGATACAATTCTAAAATCAGGATCACCTTTTACAACGTTGATTATTTCTGATAATTTGCCAACACCACTTGGTTCAATTATCAAATCAGATACTCCCATATCCTCAATTTCTTCTAAAGCATCCGCAAAGTCGCCCTGTAATGAACAACAAATGCAACCATTATTGATTTCTCTAATTTTTAAGCCTTCATCAAAGAAAGCGCCATCAACACCTATCTCACCAAATTCATTTTCGATAAGCATTAACTTTTTAAACTTTTTCTCACATAATAGTTTTTTAATAAAGGTGGTTTTCCCTGAGCCTAAAAAGCCTGAAACAATATAAACATTAATCATTTTCTATTCTCCTAAAGACAATTTCATCATAACCTGTCTTTTCATCAAACTCACGTATGGTATCATAACTCTCTAAAATGCCAATAACAAGTTCACACGTTGTATTAATCAAACATCCTTCGCATAAATGGCCACCAACCGTATTCCCTTTTGAGTCAGAGAAACTACCGTGAATGTGGCATTTGCCATGTGAAATAGTACCAGTTAATGAAGTGATTTCAAAATCATCGGCAATATCTAAATAGTCAACGGCTTTAGCTAAGCGAAGACGCAATTGATAAACGCACCCTACTCCAGACAAAACTATACCAGTCTCATCTTTGCAAGCCTTAGATATCTCTTTTAGTAAATCATCACCATAATGTAATCTTAGAGCTAATTCTTTCATACCATTTATATTCTATCATTTACTTAAGAAAAGAAGCTTGCGCTTCTTACATTTTGATATCTCCATCAACAATCATTACAGGATTTTCAATCTTCACTTTAGTCATTGGACCAATTTTCAATTTCGCAACAAATCTTAATGCATAAAGTGCTTTGGGATCATGAACAAATCTTAATTTCATAATTTTCATTTTGTGCTTTTTAGCCATTTCATAGAACTCAAAGAAACGATCTGCAGGATATAAAGTATAAACGACGCCATTGTCTTTCATAAGTTTTCTAAAACATGTAAACAAATCTTCCAGTGGTAGCGATTCTTCAAACATTGCCTTTTTAAAGTACTCGTTTTTTGTGACGTTGTTCATCTCGAAATATGGAGGATTACAAATTACAACATCAGCTGGCTCGATGTCTAGGTCTTGGACTCTAGATTCAAATAATTCAAAATTGGAAGTATATTTTTCCAAATTAATACGTGCAAGTTCTAGTGCTTTTGAAAATACATCGCAGCCAATAAGTTTTTCTGCTCCCAATAGATGTGCATATAAAAGCAACGAACCATTATTTGTGCCAATATCTAAAACGCTCTTCCCTTTAATTGAAGGCCCTTCTAAAAATTGCCCAAGAATGGTTGTGTCAGAATTATATCTAAACATTTCGTCATCTTGAACAAGTTCAACATCTAAATATTTTAAATGATCTTTTGTACGCATTATAATGTTTCTAATTTTCTTATATTTTTTGGTGTTTCCAAACTAATAGTCTTTTTCTCGATAGGTGTCGAAAAAATGATGCCACAATAAGGTGCTATATCAATCGCAATAGAATTCAATAAACCATGTGATTTAATTTTATCTGATTTTATTGGTTTAAAGTTACACATATTGCAACCAGAATAAATATCCTTTTCCGAATTGATTAGTTCAGTGTATTCACCAGCCATAGGCACACCAACACGATAATCAGTATAAGAAATAGGCATCATATTTAATACAACAACAAAGCAATAGTCATCGTCATATCTTGTGTATATATAAATTGATTGCTTGTAATTATCGGCATCAATCCATTTAAACGTCGATGGATAATAATCTCCTGAATTGAACGCTTTGTATGCTAAATAGATTTGGCATAAATCCCTAAAGTAACGTTTAAATGAATCGTGAAGCGGATATTTCAACATGAACCAATCTAGTTCTTTTGTTTCATCAAACTCCCTGATCATCGCAATATCATTGCCTAAAAAATTAAGTTTCTTACCAGGATGAGTAAACATATACATAAACAAATTACGACACTGTTTAAATTTATCTTCGTAACTTCCCCACATTTTATCAACGATAGTCTTTTTAGAATGAACAACCTCGTCATGAGAGAAAGGCAAGATAAACTTTTCGCTATAAAAATAAGCCATTGAGAACGTTATTTGATTATGATGATATTTACGATATTCTGGGTCCATTGCGTAATAGTTCAATGTATCATTCATCCAGCCAAGATCCCATTTATAATCAAAACCTAAACCACCATATTCTGTAGGAACAGTCACCTTTGGGAAGTCTGTAGAATCTTCAGCTATTAACAAACAATCAGGATTTTCTTTCTTTATATAATAATTAAAACGTTTAACAAAACTTAATCCCGATTCATTGACTCCAGTGTCTTTGTTTCCGTCGAAGAAAATCAAGTTAGAAACAGCATCAAGCCTTAATCCATCGAAATGATATTTATTTAAAAAGAAGTTACCACTAGACATTAAAAACGAAATAACAGGGCCACTGCCCAAATCAAATTGATAAGAGCCCCATTGTGAAAATGCTCGATTTGATGATTTATATTCGTAACATGCTTGACCATCGAAATTTCCAAGGCCATAACTGTCATTCGCAAAATGAACATATGAAACATCTAAAATGACGCCAATATTATTAAGATGACATTCATTAATGAAATCCATTAAATCATATGGCGTTCCATATCTGCTGGTAGCACTAAAGAAGCCAGTTGCTTGATAACCCCAAGAACCATCAAATGGATGTTCAAATACTGGCATTATTTCAATATGTGTATAGCCCATTTCCTTTACGTAAGGAATTAATTCTTCTTTAAGAATTCTATAATTAGTGAATTCTTCGTCTTTTCTAAAGCCATTCAAATGAAGTTCATAAATATTGCATGGATTATCATACGAAAAATGACGTTTAGCCATGTACTCATCGTCAGAAAAAGAATAATAATTCAAATCATACATTACTGAAGCATTGCTAGGACGTCTTTCGGAATAAAAGGCATATGGATCAGATTTATCAACATAATCATGTTCATTAGAATAAACACGATATCTATAAGAATAAATAGGCTCGCAATTATCGATGAAAAGATGCCAAATACCTCGATCGTCAACTTTTTCTAGATTATAGAAAACTTCGAAATTATCTTTGGATGAAAAAAGCTCAACATGGTGTGCATGTGGAGCCCAAAGATAAAATTCGACACCCTTACCTACTATATGGCAACCCATATATTCGTAAGCTTTAGTATCAAAACCTAGAAAAAAGTTTTCTAGATTCATTCAGTAACTACCTCATCATATAATGCTTCATATTCTTTTGCAGACTTCGCAAATGAAACATCATATTCCATGGCGTTTTTGATTATCTTATCCCATCTATCATGGTATTCATAGTATTGAACATAAGCATAATCAAATACTTTCAACAAATCTCCTGAAGAGTAATCTTTGAATGAGAAACCTCTTCCTGTCATTGTGTATTCATTAAATGGTTCAACAGTATCCTTCAAACCACCTGTTTCTCTTACTAAAGGTAATGTTCCATAACGCATAGCGATTAGTTGAGAAATGCCGCATGGTTCAAATAGAGATGGCATCAATAACATATCTAAGCCAGCATACATCTTATGAGCCAATGCTTCATTATATCCACAATAATATACAAATCTACCTTTATTTTCTCTCTCTAGTGCCTTAAATGATTCTTCATAGAAAGATTCGCCAGTTCCTAAAATAGCGATTTGAACATTGTGACGTAACATTTCCTGAATTGCGCCCAAGAATATATCGGCACCCTTTTGGAATGTTAATCTTGAAACCATACCAATCAGCATTGTGTCTGGTTCTTCATTTAAACCTAGATTGTATTGTAATGATTTCTTATTTTCAGGTTTTACTTTAAATACATTTTTAATTGAATAATTCTTGAAAATATTCTTATCAGTACTTGGATCAAATTGTGTACAATCAATACCATTGACAATGCCGCATAAATCTTGGCTACGATATTGTAGGATAGATTCTAGATTATCACCATGACCTGGTGTTTGAATCTCTTCTGCATAAGATTTAGAAACAGTAGTAACTTTATCAGCGAAAGTGATACCAATCTTCATAAAGTTACAATAATCATTGAAACGTAAATCGCCATTCTCATAATACTTATAATCGAATGCTAATAAATCAAATAGAACCTGTCTATTATATTCGCCTTGATAAACAAGATTGTGAATAGTAAGAATATGTTTAATGTTTCTAATCTTTTCAATACCACAATATCTAGCTTTACATAAAGCAGGTAGAATTGCTGTATGGTAATCATGTTCATGACAAATATCAGGATAATAATTTAACTTAATCATCATCTCTAAAATTGCCACATTAAATAACGAGAATCGGCAAACATCATCGTCATAGCCATATACGCCATCACGATAAAACAAACTGTCATTCTCGATGAATAAATATTCTATTCCTTCGTTGTTATATGAGTAGATATTTGCATCTTCATTAATGTAACCACTATGAACTTCAATACTATCTAAGTATGTTAAAGAATCATAATATTTGTCTTTGATAACTTTTAGTAATGGTAAACATACTTTAACTTCGTATTTATCCTTATCAATAGCTTTTGGTAAAGCATAAACAACATCAGCTAAACCACCAGTTTTGACAAATGGAAGTGATTCAAAAGATGCAAATAAAACTTTTCTCATATTCTATCTCCTCTATTAATGTAAATAGGATTATCTTTTGTACCGGTTAAATCTTTAACGTGTGTAACAATAGCAAGTCTATCTACAATTGCGCAATCAAGTTTAACATTCTTGTCAATGAATGTATCAGGTAAGACAATTGAATCTTTAATTACAGCTCCAGATTTAATTACAACGTTTCTGCCGATAACACTATTGATGACAGTGCCTTCGATTTGACATCCATTAGCAACGACACTTCCTTGTACCTTAGCACCCTTTTCGTAAAGAGTAGGACAAGAATCGTTAGTCATTGTGTAAATTGGCCATTCTTCATTGATCAAGCTTGTTAATTCTTTTTGCTTTCTAATAGTCATATTAGCAGCATAGTAAGCTTTTAAAGTGCTGATACAAGCACAATAACCATGGTGTTGGTAAGCACCAATCTTCATAGCTCTAACACAATCAGAAATAATATCAGATAGTGAATATAAGCTTGAAGTTTCGCAACCTTCTTGAACTAACTGTTTGAATGTTACAAAATCCATTACGTAAGTTTCTAATGAAATATTATTTCTCTTACTTGTGCCTCTATTCTTATGGAATTCAACAATACGTCCTTTGTCATCAATGTTCAAAGCATCACACATCAAGAATTCTTCATCAGCATTCTTAACTGATTGATATAAGATAGTGATATCATTTTTCGAGTTAATATGATGATCAATTATTTGAGAGAAATCTTGCTTAAAAATGAAATGTGATGGGGCAATGATGATATATGATGGATTTTCAACATCATAAAATTCCATATATGTTTTAAAAGCATGAAGATCATTGTTGTAGAACTCATTATTGAATTGATCTTCACCGTGTAACATATGAATCTT
>JAGHUL010000048.1 GCA_018064825.1 Candidatus Colivicinus equi | reverse complement strand
CAACGACTTCAATCATGTGGAATGCGAAAATAAACTTGATACATTTATTCAAGATTTACGCATCAATGAAAAAGATGCATACAAATTAAGAGTTATCTATGAAGAGTTATTATATACGTTGTTGATTAAAGAAAACAAATGTAAAAATGTTCTATTACTAATTTCCTATGATACCAAAAAACACTTTGCATATATTGATTGTAAATACAGCGGAGAAATTAAAAACATCCTCAAGAACAATAGTATCTCTTCTAAGATTGTTTTGAATAATATCACTGGTATTAAGCATCAAGCAATTAAAGAAAAGAAATATACTAATCAATTAAAGTTCAAAACAAAATAAGGTGACTAATTGTCACCTTTTCTTTGACCTACGCTTCTTAATATTTCGTCTTTACTCTTTTCACTAGGCAAGAATCTTTTTTGTAGATAATTTATAAATCTATTTAGGTAATGCGATAAAACAAAATATATAATAGCCGTTACAATTAACGGGAAGAAAGCATCATAAGTCCTACTTCTAATCATATCTGATACTCTTGTAATATCTTGAACTGTTATATAACCAACAATAGATGAAGATTTAACAAGTGATACTACTTCAGCATTATACGTTGGCATTACAATTCTTAGGGCTTGTGGAAGAATAAACTTAAATAGTGTTTTATTCTCTGAATAACCTAAAGCTAATCCAGCTTCATATTGTCCTTTATCAATTGCGTCAAAGCCTGTCTTTAATAAACCATATATAGTACCACTAAACATTATTGAAAAACCTATTATCGAAACAGCTGTGCCTGATATTGATGATTTAGAGAAAACAATATAGAACATAATCATCAATAATACAACAATTGGTAAACCTGATAAGAAGTAGAAAATCACATCAAACATTTTCTTTATATGATTATGTTTTCTTGATAAGAAATACAAAACAATACCTAATAATGTACCAATAAATGTTGCCGAAACAGATATTAATAATGTAATGGCAATACCATTTAGTATCAATAAGTATCTATCCTCAACAATGAAAGTAGAATTAAATTTATCTTTTAGTGTATCTAAGAAACTCTTGTTATTTATTTCCGTATTCTTTCTAACAATCGCTACTGCATTTGATACATAATCAGGATCAGAGAAATCCACGCTCTTTTGCCTTTCTTCAGTTATATAAAAACCATTGAATGACATATCATAACGTCCGGCTACAATAGCTGATATTAATGATTCAAAATTAGTGTTATCTATTTCTAAATCATAACCATATTCTTGTGCAAAACCATAAGTCAATTCAACTTCATAACCATCGTATTGATTATTTCTAAAGAAAACAAATGGTGCAGCATCAACAGTAGTGCATATCTTTAATGTGCCGTTTTTACCTTCAAGTTCTGGAATTTCGAAGTGTTCATCCATTCCACTAGGCTTCATCCATTTTTCTTGTAGTTCTTTAATCTTGCCATTATCTGTAATCTTATTTAAATATTCATTATACTGTTCTCTTAAACTGCTGCCCTTAGGAAAACATACACCATACTGTATTTTTTCTAAATCATAATCAATATAACCAATATCAGTATTTTGATAACAATATACTAAACCAACTGGTTTATCAGAAAGATAGCCACATATCTTGTCTTGTCTTAATGCCAATAATAATTCATCACGATTATTAAAATAGATTATTTCTGAATCTGGCAATATTCTATCAATGAATTCACTAAAGATTGATCCAGACATACAGCCCATTTTCTTTCCGTTTAATTCATCAATAGAGTTATAAACAGTTTTACCCTGTGTATCATCATCCAAAGTGACAATCACATTACGTTCAGCATAAACATTATCAGAAAAATCAAGATTCTTTTTTCTTTCTTCAGTTATAGAAATATCGCCAATCGCCAAATCAAATTTGCCATAACTAACTCCCGCAAGCATAGCATCAAAATTACTTATAGTAAATTCCACCCCATAACCATACTCAGCAGCAAATAAGTCAAATATCTCTCTAGATAAACCAAATAATTCGCCACCATAAGAGTACGTGAATGGCGCAAGGTTATCTGAACCAATAACTTTTAATACTTTTCTAGTCTGTTCGTATTTAGGAGGAACATAAACGATATCTTCGCTATAATCACTAATCCATCTATTAACGATTTCATCATACTTTCCAGAATTCTTAATTTCCTTTAAGAACGTGTTAAATTCACTTATTAAAACTTCATTTCCCTTTGAAAAAATAAAACCCGTTTCTTCACTTTTGTCAGTAAAGAATTCCATCTTTAAACCACCATTAGCCTTTACAGCTAAGGCTCCGACTGGATCTGCACAAATAAAAGCATCAATCCTATTAGACTTCGTTGCCAATATCCCTTCTGTTATAGTTTTAAACTCTTGAAACTCCAGCCCAGGAAAATCATTCAGTAACATTGTGCTTTGTGAAGAACCGAGTAAAGTACCGACTCTAAGATTATAGATATCTAGATCTGTACTTTTATTTTCTTCAATATCCTTACTTCCACAAGATGTAAGTAATAAAGATAACAAGATTAAAACAATAACTTTCCTAAACAATTTCATCACATTAATTATAACTACGCCACTACAAAAAGACTATTCTTTCGTGTTATATCACAAAAAAAGGCAGATTAACTGCCTTAATACATCAAACTTTATTTGTCTATTCTATTCTTCGTTATTATTTGAAGTAACTAAGATTACACCATTAGCACCTCTAGAGCCGTAAATCGCAGTGCTTGAAGCATCGCTTGCTACTAGTGGCATATCGCCAATTATTCCAAGTGCCCACTGCCATCTAGGAGCTACACCACCAGTTACCAATGATAATTCTTCATCAGATAATTCTTGTAATTTATTACCAAATGTTTCTAATTCCTGTTTTAATTCATTTAATTCTTCTTTAGTTTTCATATTCAATCACCTCTTACACAAATGTATACGTATATTTATAGAAAAAGGGTACAAAAATATGTAGGGCAATTTCTATTTCATCTAAGATATATTTGAGCTGATAAGACTTAGGAATATTTTTCATAAATATAATTCTTTATGTTTTCCTACATAAAATCAAGAAATCAATATAGTGCCTCTCAACTTTTGTAGTAAAAGAAAACTCATTTCTGTATATTAAGAAAATGAGTTTTAATGCGTTTAATTCTTCTTGAGTTTTTGTTACACAAATATTACTTTATTACAAATTAAGAAACCGTGATATCAGTAGCAGTTTTGGGAGTAATTTTTCCAGTATATCCTCCATCACATTCTTTTTTTGATTTTGCTTCAGGTAGTGGAACTACTTTCCCAGAAAATTTAAGAGAGTCAATATCTTCTCCGCCAGCAACTTTTTCTAAATCTTCTTCTTTTATTTCAATAGTTTTATTTTCTTCTGACATAATTGTTATACCTCATTTATATATATTTTATCTTATTCATATATGTTTACGAAGTACTTATGAAAAAGTATACAAAAATCGATAATATTTTATTGAAAAAAGAGTTAGATATATTCTT
>JAGHUL010000027.1 GCA_018064825.1 Candidatus Colivicinus equi | reverse complement strand
AAAGAAATAGCGATACCTACAAAAGCGTCAAAACCTAAGCCGATTGCCAAAGATACTGCAATAGGGACAACAGGAACGGCTTCTTCAAATGATCCTATTATTGAACCTAGAAACATGAAGAAAAGAATAATAACTGCTAGTAGAGTGTATTTTTGCTTACTATATTTATTAACTATCTTATTAAGCATGTATTCAATAAAGCCACAATTATTTAAGCAATTTGAAACGCCTCCAATTATCAATAAGAAGACGCAAATCGCTATAATAGTAGCTCCGCCATCGCTTCCTAAAGTTAAAATTGGTGCCAACAATAACTTGTATATTGGACATGTGTTGTTTCCAAAATGGTTTGCCAACAGGAATACTGTCAATAGAATCACAACAATCGTTGTGATAGCTACTATAAATGATTTCTTTTGATTATTCATCGAAAACTATCCTCCAAAAAAATAAATCGTATGCTACTACACATACGATTTTTTGTCGAATAGTAATAGCGCCTCTTCAAACGAAGGAGTGTTATAAGTATTTCCTATAACCCCATGAACAGTGCATGCCTGTACGTTCATTCGGCGATGATTGCCTTTCGTTAAGTTCACAGCGTGCCCGCTTCCTTAACTACTTTTCTACATCGCTACCTCTACATATGATTTATACGTATATTCTATTATTTTTGGGTATATCTTATCAATATATCTATATATTTTTGTTTTGTTAAACAATCTCAAAATGTAAAAATTTACAGTACTTACTAGTTTAGTAAAAAAATTTTCACAAAAAGTACACAATTTTGTTGTTTTGAAAACGTTTCCAAACTATAATGGGTGTAGGCGCACTATGCGTTAGATAAAAAGAAAAGGAGAAAATTAAATGAAGAAATTTTTATCTGTTCTTCTAGCATTATTAATGGTCTTCACATTAGTTGGCTGTGGTGCTAAAGAAGAAGGTGGAACTTCTGAAGGTGGTGAAGAAGCTACTGGAAAGATTAAAGTTAACATTATGTCTTTCACTGATGAAGTTCCTGGTATGTTCGACAAATTCTTGGAATTACATCCAGAATATGCTGAAAAATATGAACCAAACGTAACAATTATTGCTACTACTGATGGTTTATATCAACCAGCTCTTGACGAAGCTCTAGCTGCTCAAGACGAAAACACTCCTGATATCTATGCTGCAGAAGCTGCATTCGTATTAAAGTATGCTCAAGGCGATGCTTCTCAATACGCTGCTGCTTATGAAGATTTAGGTATTGAAGTTGCAAATGCTTGCAAAGATGCTGAAATCGCTCAATACACTATTGATATTGGTACTCGTCCAGATGACGGTAAAGTTGTTGGTTTAGGTTACCAATGTAATGGTGGTGTATTCATTTACAGACGTTCAATTGCTAAAGAAGTATTCGGCTCAGATGATCCAGCTGTAGTAGCAGAAGCTATCGGTGCTGGCACAGGTTCTTGGGATAAATTCTGGGAAGCTGCTGAAGCTTGTAAAGCAAAAGGCTACAAGATCATCTCTGGTGATGGTGATATGTGGCACGCTGTTGAAAACTCATCTTCAACTGGTTGGGTTGTAGATGGCAAGTTAAATCTTCCTAAGGAAAGAGAAGAATTCTTAGATCTATCTAAGAAATTAGTTGATAACGAATATCATAACGATACAACTGACTGGCAAGATGCTTGGTTTGCTGATATGAAGATGTCTGGTACTGCTCTAGGCTTCTATGGACCATGTTGGTTAATTAACTACACTCTAGCTCCTAACTGTGGTGAAGGTACTGATGATTCTTCATTCGGTGACTGGGCAGTTTGTGCTCCTAACATTGGTTTCTTCTGGGGCGGCACTTGGCTATTCGCAGGCAAGACAGCTGTAGGTTCAGAAAAACAAGATGTAGTTAGAGACTTCATTAAATGGGTTACTCTAGACACTGATGAAAACTCATTACAAGCTAAATGGGCTAATGGTATCTTAGATCCAGCTAACCCTTCAACACCTGACTCTGTAGCTTCTGGTAAAGTTATGGCTACAGCTAACGGTACTACTGCATTCTGTGGTGATCAAAACGTATTCGAAGCATTCATCCCTGCTAACCAATTAGCAAATGGTCAAAACTTAACTCAATATGATGAAAGAATCAACACATTATGGAGAGACCAAGTTAAGGCTTACGCTCATGGCACAATCGATAGAGATACAGCAATCGCTCAATGGAAACAAAACGTTGCTGCTGAATTCGATCTAGTAGTTGAGTAATTAATTACTTAGAATAATTCAAAAAAATAATTTTGGAGGGGCATTTTTTGCTCCTCCAAATTGTTATTTATTTAAAACAATTTATTAATACTAAAAGAAAGGATTATATTATGACAGCTAAAGTCGCAAAAAAAGGTGGATTTAGTTATGCAAAGTATGGATATTTGTTCATTATTCCATTCGTTGTAGTTTTCTTAGTATTCCATCTATATCCTACATTTAGAACTGTTCTTTTGGCATTCACAGATTGTAAAGGCCTTGGAAATACTACGTTAAATTTCCTACAAGGTGATATATTTGCGAATTTTAAAAAGATTATTTCAGATCCTGTATTTACTCTTTCATTAAAGAACACTGCTATTTTGTGGATTGTAAACTTTATTCCACAAATTTTCTTTGCTTTATTATTTACTGCTTGGTTTACAAGCAGAAGAAACAAAATTAAAGGACAAGGTTTCTTTAAAGTTGTATTCTATATGCCAAACATCATTACATCTGCAACAATCGCTATCTTGTTCAACTGTTTATTTGCATATCCAGTTGGACCAGTTAATAGTTTATTACAAGATTTAGGTGTAATTGAAAAGGCATATGATTTCGTAGCTCATCCAACATCAGCAAGATTGATTATATCTTTCATTCAATTCTGGATGTGGTATGGTTATACAATGATTACTTTAATTTCTGGTGTTTTAGGTATCAATCCTGAAATCTTTGAAGCAGCAGAAATCGATGGCGCAAGTGATTGGGATATTTTCTTCCAAATTACTTTACCAAATTTGAAATCAATTTTAACTTATACATTAATTACTTCATTGATTGGTGGTCTATCAATGTACGATATTCCAAAGATGTTCAATGCAGGTCAACCAATGAACACAACATTAACTACTTCAATGTATATTTACAACAAAGCATTCTCAGGTAGTTATTTGTATGCTCAAGCATCTGCTGCATCAATGATACTATTCGTATTGATTGGTGTTTGTTCTATCTTTGTATTCTTATCAATGAAGGATCAAAAATAGGAAAGGAGACATAAAATGAATAAATTTGACAAACGTGATGGAAACACATTAGTAAAAATATTTATCTATGCAGTATGTATCTTCTTTGCTATTTTGTGTATATGGCCATTCTTCATAATGGTTATTAACTCAACAAGAGGAACTTACGAGATTCAACAACATGCATTATCATTTGTTCCTTCTAGTTATTTAGCACATAACTGGGCAACATTCGAAGGCAAATCATTTAATGTTTGGACTGGCTTAAAGAACTCAGCAATTATCGCTGGATGTTCAACTGCTTTAACAATTTATTTCTCAACATTAACTGCATACGCAATCGTTGCTTATGAATGGAAATTAAGAAATGCATTCTTTACTTTCATTCTTTGCATTATGATGATTCCAGCAATCGTTACATCAATTGGTACTTATCAATTTATGTTCCAGATTGGATTGTCGAATAACTTGCTAGCACTGATCATACCTACGGTATCTGCACCGGCTGCTGTATTCTTTATGAAGCAGTTTATGGTTGGATCATTCCCACTTGAAATATTGGATTCTGCTAGAGTTGATGGTTCTCCAGAATTTAGAACTTTCAACCAAATCGCATTACCAATTATGAAACCAGCTATGGCTACACAAGGTATCTTCTCTTTCGTTGGTACTTGGAACAACTTGTTCTTACCAAGTATCTTGTTAACTAAGAGAGAGTTATACACATTGCCAGTAATGGTTTCTCAATTAAAAGGTGATATTTATAAGGTTGAATATGGTTCAGTTTATCTAGGATTAACATTAACTGTATTACCATTATTCGTTATTTATTTTGCATTATCTAAATACATCATTGCCGGTGTTGCTTTAGGTTCTGTAAAAGGTTAATAGTATATGGATAGAAATAGTAAACTTAAGAATGGCTTAATAACATTTTTGACTATCACAGGCGATTTAATGGCATTAAACATTCTTTGGTTTCTATGCTCTCTACCAATAATTACAATAGGCCCCTCTACAAACGCATTGTTTACAGTAACTTTAAAATTAGCTAAAGGAGAGTCTGTCTCAGTTCTAAAGACTTTCTTCAAAGCATTTAAAGAAAACTTTAAACAATCCCTAGCAGTAGGGGCCTTTTCTGTATTTACAATTATTACTTTATATGCAGATGTTAACTATATTTTAGCCATAGATGGACTATTTCAAAAACTATATATAGTTATTGCTTGTATCGTATTGGCGATATTACTTACAACAATTACTTACTTAAACGCATTAATCGC
Organism: Candidatus Colivicinus equi; assembly: GCA_018064825.1. GTDB lineage: Bacteria > Bacillota_I > Bacilli_A > Erysipelotrichales > Erysipelotrichaceae > Colivicinus > Colivicinus equi. The sequence goes on along the minus strand of JAGHUL010000027.1, from coordinate 15,922 downwards.
AAAGTATAACAATACTTTGAAAGGTCATATTATTAATACTTTTAAGTTAGCATTTGTTAACCCAATACAAACTATCTTGATGTGGTTAATATTGTTAGTTCCTGTATTTTGCGTGCTATTCATACAACCAATCGTGCTATTATATATGGGTTGGTTCTTTATATTATTTTTAGTTAGTTTGCCAATATATATTTGTTCTTACATTTTAACAGGTATATTTAAGAAATTTGATAAAACGGAGGGGAAAAATAATGCAAAGAGATGAAGCTAGAAGATTAGCTGAAGAATTAGTAAATAAGATGACGGTCGATGAAATGGCTAGTCAATTAATTTATCATGCTCCAGCAATTGAACGTTTAAATATCAAGGAATACAATTGGTGGAATGAAGCATTACATGGTGTAGCAAGAGGAGGAACAGCTACATGTTTCCCTCAAGCAATTAGTATGGCTGCAACTTTCGACGATGAACTAGTAGAAGAAGTTGCCGATGCAATTTCTACAGAAGCTAGAGCAAAATATAATGCTATTTCTAAAAAAGGTGATAGAGGTATTTATAAGGGACTTACTATGTGGTCTCCTAACATCAATATATTTAGAGATCCACGTTGGGGCAGAGGTCACGAGACTTATGGTGAAGATCCATATCTTACTTCAAAAATGGGTTCTGCGTTTGTAAGAGGATTACAAGGTAAAGGCGAACATTTAAAGACTGCTGCTTGCGCAAAACACTTCTGTGTTCATTCGGGTCCAGAAGCAACAAGGCATCATTTCAATGCTGTTGTAAGCAAAAAAGATATGCACGAAACATATCTTCCAGCTTTTAAAGAATTAGTTGATACAGGCGTAGAGGCTGTAATGGGCGCGTACAACAGAGTGAATGACGATCCAGCATGTGCTAATAACTATACTATGAATGAAGTGCTTCGTGGCAAATGGGGCTTTAAAGGTCATTATGTATCAGACTGTTGGGCAATTAGGGATTTCCATGAAGGACACAAAGTTACAAAAGACGCTTTAGAATCTACTAAACTAGCTCTTGAAATGGGCTGCGATTTGAACTGCGGTTGCACATATGAATTCGTAATGGATGCATATAACTTAGGTTTAATTAGTGAAGATTTAATTAAACGTTCAGCTATTAGATTATTTACAACTAGATTCTTATTAGGTATTGAAGAAGGCCAAACTTCTGAATACGACGATATTCCTTATACTAAGGTTGAATGTAAGGAACATCTAGATTTAGCTTTAAGGGCCGCTTATGAATCATGTGTCTTATTTAAAAACGATGGTATTTTGCCATTAAATAAAAAGACTTGTGGAACAGTAAGTGTAATTGGTCCAAACGCTAATAGTAGAGCTTCTTTAATCGGTAATTATCATGGAACTCCTTCTGACTATATTACAATTCAAGAAGGTTTGATGGATTATCTAAAAGACGAACAAAGAATTTTATATTCTGAAGGTTCAGATATTTATAGAGAAAAGGTCGAAGATCAAGCAAAACCAAATGATAGAATAGCTGAAGCAGTCGTAACAGCTGAAAACAGTGATACTGTAATTCTTGTCGTTGGTTTAGATGAAACAATTGAAGGCGAACAACCTGATGAAGGCAATGTTGGTCAAGCAGGTGACAAAGAGGATTTGTTATTACCAAAATGTCAACGTAACTTAATTGATGCCGTACTTCAAGTTGGCAAGCCTACAATCATAGTTACACTAGCTGGTAGTTCAATTGATTTATCAGAATATGAAGATAAAGTAAATGCACTTCTTCTTGGTTGGTATCCAGGTGAAATGGGTGGCAAGGCTATCACTGATATCTTATTTGGTGAAGTATCTCCATCTGGAAAACTTCCTGTTACTTTCTATAAGAATTCAGCTCTTGCTGAAATGCCTCCATTTGAAGATTATTCAATGAAGAATAGAACATACAGATACTACGAAGGAGAACCATATCATCCATTCGGTTATGGTTTAACTTATGGTGATTGCAAGGTTGAAGAATATAACATCGATGTTGATACTAATAAGGCTATTGTTAAAGTTAAAAACTATGGCAAGATGAAGACAGAAGATGTTGTTCAAATCTATGTTAAAGATAAAGATTCTGAATTTGCTCCAACTAATCCTAGTCTATGTGGATTTAGAAGAGTATGCCTAGATGTAGATGAAGAAAAAACAATCGAGGTTGAACTTAATAAAAATGCCTTCAAGGTTGTTAACGACGAAGGCGAATTAGTTGACGGATCTTTCAATTTAGAATTTGTTGTAAGATTCTAATTAATCAAATTATTATTAACAATTAATGATTCTTAAGCTTAAGAATCATTTTTTTAATTTTAACGTATAACGAAGAAATTAAAGCTGTTATTACAAATACGGTAATAGCTCCATAGTTTGATATTAAGCCAGTATTAGAAGGAATTATATATCCTATAAACATTATGACTAATACATGAAGAATATATATCGGAAGTGATAGTTCTCTACCCATTGTTTCCGCAAGTGTATCCTTTCCAAAGTTAGGGTATTTAAGGCAAAGAATAACGATTATATAAACCAAAAACTCAATGCTGATAAAAGGTACACCAACACCTTGTTTGTAAGTATTTAGCTCAACGATAGCTGTTATGCAAAGAATTAGAGCGGCAATCCAATAGATACTAGTTTTAACCTTCAATAATTTATCTTCGTAACGTTTTATCATCATTCCCATCATTGTATATGGAAGGCTTACAAGAATGGCGTTTCTAAGTACATATGCTTCCACAACATTTAGATGAGATAAAAGAACATATGTAGCGATAAGAAGTGGTGAAATAAACATCGCATAGTTAATGACTTTGAATTTGTTTAACATCATCATAATTACTAGCGCATACAATAATGATCCAAAGAACCATAGATGTTCTGAAAAAGGAGACATATTATAAAGTATAAAATCGGTTATTTGTTTACTTGTAAAGAAAACAGATTCGCCTTCAATTGAAGCCTTTATAGCATATGCTATGAAATAAAGAATATTGCTTCCTACGTAGAATGCAAACATTCTGATTGCCTGCTTCTTTAGACGATTCATCATTTCTTTTGAATCTTTGCGATATAAGAAATATCCACACACTACTAAGAAGAATGGCACAGCAGCCTTTCCATAGGTAATGAATACATTGCTTACAGTATCGTTAAATGGAATGTGAATTGTTACAACAAAAAATGCCATGACAATTCTTAATGCATCAATAGAATGAATACGTTTATTATCATTCGTAGTTATTTCTTTTGGCTTATTAATAAAGCTAAGTATGTATTTATCTAAGCCTTTCACGATAGTTGCAAAGCCAATTGAAAGAAGAATTGTAAGAACTATATATAAACTATTACTCTTAACTGACATTATTGAGCCATCACGAAGGCCCACCAAGAATAAGTTATGAACCAAGTAAAGTTCTAAAGAAATAGATCCTAAGAATTTAAGAATCTTGTTAGAAAAATTAACCTTCAACATGATTAGTATCAGTGTAATCACAAAGAATAAAACCCAAGGAAGTTGAGCACTTAGGCAAATAAACTTTTCTAGATATCCAGGATGTCTTGGTGCCTCATTCCAATACGAGTAAGTGTTAATAGCGTAATTAGTTAAGAAGTAGAATATGACTGTTAAGGAAATAAATAGTGGAAGTAATATCTTGTAATATTTATGGACAAATGTTCTTAGCTTATCAATATTTTGAGAAACAATGATGCCTAAAACAAATGCTAGGGTAGTGTTATACCACCATTCACCCATAAACCAATATTTAGATGACATATCGGCGCCATGGCCTAATAACAAACTAAAGATAGATAACGCAATAACAAACACGGTCATTGTGATAGTTGCGATTTTTCTATTTTTAATAAGACTATAAATAATAAAGAAAGCTATATATAAAACAGTAATCTCGATAATATACCACATATGAGTATTGATTAATATCCAGCCACTAAGAGTAACTAATAAATCTTTAAGAGAAAAACTTTGACCTTTAATGCATGCCGAAAGAACATATATCAAGATACATACATATAGTGGAACAAGTACGGCGGATAGACGCTTTTTTGGGAAACCTTTAAGATAGTTTTCTTTTGTCTTAAGACTTGTATATAAGCCATATCCTGAAAAGAAGAAGAAAATACCTACAAATAATACTCCAAATTCAGAGAAGATATTGAGAACACCTGCATTAAGAGCTGTTTCCTGAGCGAGGTGGTGGATTATTATTGCTAAGGCTGCAAAGCCTTGTATTTCTCTTGATTTTTCTAATGATAATGGATTTTCTTGCCACTCATTTTTCTTGCTTATTTTTACGCCAAATAACAAAACTGCTATCAGTGCAATCCCTATAATCCATGTTGGAAATTCGAAAGATAAAAATTTATGGAATGGCGTTTTGCTAGTGTTAGTAGGCACATTATAATCGTGTACTTCTTCACCAAGACTTTCGAAATCAAATTTGGATTGATGGTATCCTCTAATTAATCGGAAGTAGTCTCCTTTTAAAGTTACAGCATCTTTTATTAACTCAGCTGAAATAGATATAGTAGACATAGCACCATGTGTTAAATAATCAAGATGATATATGTCAGTACTAATAGAATGGTTAGTGAATGTTATTTCATGAACTTTTCCTGATTTAGTAATTAGTAGGTAGGAGTAGGAATTTTCAAAATCGTTTCCACCTGTTTCGTAATATATTTTATAAAAAGTTGTGCCATTAATATCTGATACACCATAGCCAAGTGCAGGAAAATCATCGGTATTATATTTCTTACTAGCTTTATCAAAGTAATAAGTTAATATGTTTTCATTTGATAAATCTTCGGGTGCATCGTATTGACCTATTGATACTATATAGCCTGAAGAGCCAGATAAATCATTTCTATATGTATTAAGCTCATATTGACTTTCGCTTACTATCTTTATTGCATCATCAAAACTAGAAAAACTCATTTTCTTCCAGCCTGGAGAGTCTTCGCTCATGCCATTCCAAACTGCATAATCTTTATACTCTTTTGGAAGAATAATTGTTATTCCTGAATTGAGCGTATAGCTATCACCATTATCTATGTAGTCATCTGCGTGTATTCTAAAAGTGAATGCGCTAAAAAATAATAGCACTGATAGAAAGAAAGAAATGAAAGAACATGCTTTTCTTTTGTTGGTCATAGTATATCCATTAATTATCATGAATTGTTGTTTTATCTAGTGGCAAACCACAAATCATCAACGCCACAATCTTTTAGCCAACTAATATCTTTTCCTTGCCCTTCAATATTAATCTCTATATTGTTTGTGGTTTCTTTAAATGATTCCAAGTTTTCAATAAATAGAAAAGTGCTTACTTTATTTGATAAATCTATGCTTAGCTTAGATATTTTTACTTCATCTTCACCAATAGCACCAAGTTCAATGTTGTAGATAACTACATCAAATGTTCCACCGTACTTTTCACTAAAACATTTTTTTAGATTATCGACTTCTTCTTGACTTGGATAGTTCTCTTTAGAAATAATTGCGATTGAATGATCATATTTTGGCGTTTCTTTCATTCCGATGATAGTTTCGACAACGACAAATAAGGCAATTATGCCAATAATAATAGGAATTTTATAATAGAACCATATATTTTCGATCTTCTTTTTTACATCCATATGTATATTATGTACAAGTTATGAAAATCTTTCAAATTGCATTGGAAAATGTTTGATTTTTAAGAAATAATAACGGTCAATTTTGTTTACTTTTCTCTGCTCCAATAATAAAATTAAAGTATAAGAAAACGTTTACATATCGGTTTTTTTGTGTTGAAAACGAAAGGAAGATAATTATGTATTATGTCGGCATTGATTTAGGTACATCGTCATTAAAATTACTTTTAGTAGATGAAGATGGTACCGTTTTAAACGAGTTTTCAAAAGAGTATCCATTGATTTTTCCTCAAAATGGATGGTCTGAGCAAGATCCTAATGAATGGTGGAACGCAGTAGTAGAAGGTATTCCAGCACTATTAAAGGGCTATGATGCAAGTAAGGTTGCTGGTGTTGGTGCTGGTGGCCAAATGCATGGACTTGTTGTTTTAGATGAAAATGATAATGTTATTAGAAACGCTATCTTATGGAATGATGGAAGAACATTCAAAGAGGTTGATTATTTAAACAACGAAATAGGTAAAGAAACATTATCTAAATATACAGCTAATATTGCTTTCGCTGGTTTCACTGCTCCTAAGATTTTATGGATGAAGAACAATGAACCTGAGAAGTTTGAAAAGATTGCAAAAATCATGCTTCCAAAAGATTACATCAACTACAAATTAACTGGTGTTCATTGCTGCGATTATTCAGATGCTTCAGGTATGTTATTGCTTGATGTTAAGAATAAATGTTGGTCTAAAGAAATGCTAGATATTTGTTCAGTAAAAGAAGAACAAATGCCAAAACTATTTGAAAGTTATGAAACTGTAGGCACTATCAAAGCTGATGTTGCTGCTAGTCTTGGCTTATCAGATGGTGTAAAAGTTTGTGCTGGTGCAGGTGATAATGCTGCTGCTGCTGTAGGTACTGGCGTTGTTGGCGCTGGTGGATGTAATATTTCGCTTGGTACTTCTGGAACAATCTTTATTTCTTCTGATTCGTTTGGCGTAGATCCTAATAACGCTTTACACGCATTCGCTCATGCTGATGGTGGTTATCATCTAATGGGTTGTATGTTATCTGCGGCATCATGTAATAAATGGTTTGCAGAAGATATTCTAAAAGATGGAAACTTTGCTGAGCTTCAAAAAGATATTACTGATGATAAATTAGGTGAGAATAGAGTATTCTTCCTTCCATACTTAATGGGTGAAAGAAGTCCTATCAACGATACAGATGCTAGAGGCACATTCACTGGTTTATCTTTAGATACAACTAGAAGTGATATGGTTCAGGCTGTACTTGAAGGTGTATCGTTTGCTATTAGAGATAGTTTCGAAGTTGCTAAAAGTATTGGTGTAAAGATTCCTCGTTCAATGTTATGTGGTGGAGGATCTAAATCTCCATTATGGCAAAAGATGTTAGCGAATATTCTTAATATTCCTCTAGATTTGCCTGTAACTGAACAAGGCCCAGGCTATGGTGGTGCAATGCTTGCGATGGTAGCTTGTGGTAAATATCCTACAGTTATCGATGCTGCTAAAGCATTAATCAAAGTTAAAGCAACTGTTGAACCTGATAAAGAAATAACTGAAAGATATGAAAAGAAGTATCAACAGTTTAAACAAATATATCCAACAAATAAGGAATTATTTAAAATACTAGCTAAATAAAGAAAGGAAATTAGTATGAAAATTTATTCAGTTTATGATGAAGAATTCCGTCCTTATGGAAAAGTAGTCAAAGGTATCAAATGTGATGAACTAGTAAAAGCAATGGAAGAAATTCCTATGCCAGAAACCGGAACAGCTTATGAACCAGCAATTGAAAGTTTAGAAGCTTGCACTTCTGCATTCACAGATTTCAAGAACAAAGCATTTGGTGGCATGCCAGTTCAACTTGGTATGTGCTGGGGTCACAACACAATGCTTAACTGCCTTGAATATCACCGTGACAGCGAATTCAATTTAGGCACAGGCGAGTTTATTCTATTACTTGCAAAACTTGATGAAGTAAAAGATATGATGCTTGATACTGAATGTGTAAAAGCATTCAAAGTTCCTGCAGGCGTTCTTGTTGAAGTTTATGCAACAACATTACACTACGCTCCATGTCAAGCAAAGGCTGATGAAGGATTTAAAGTATTAGTAGCTCTACCAAGAGGAACAAATACTGCTACTCCTGAGATCGCCAATAAAGAAGGTGAAGACCTTTACCTAACTGCTTGTAATAAGTGGTTACTACCTCACCCAGATTCTAGTGAAGCTAAGGGTGGCGCAGTAGTAGGTTTAAAAGGTGTGAACATAGATATAGCATCAGATATTAAATAGGAGGAGAAAATTGATGTTAACTAATATCCCAGATGTAAAGCTTGGTATTATTGCAGTATCTCGTGACTGCTTCCCAATTGCTTTATCAGAAAAACGTCGTAAAGCTATCGTTAAAGCTTATGGTAAAGGTGTTTATGAATGTCCAGTTACTGTAGAAAACGAAAAAGACATGCTTAAGGCTGTTGAAGATGTTAAGAAAGCTGAATGTAATGCTCTTTGCGTATTCCTAGGAAACTTCGGTCCAGAAACTCCTGAAACTCTAATCGCAAAATATTTTGATGGTCCAGTAATGTATGTCGCTGCTGCTGAAGGTGATGGCGATTTAATCAATGGTCGTGGAGATGCTTATTGTGGTGTTCTAAACTGCTCTTACAACTTAGGCATGAGACATCTAAAAGCTCATATCCCTTCATACCCTGTAGGTACTGATAAAGAAATCGCTAAGATGATGAAGGAATTCGTTCCAGTAGCTCGTGCTATCATCGGCGTTAAGAATTTAAAGATTATTACTTTCGGTCCACGTCCACAAGACTTCTTTGCTTGTAACGCTCCAATCAAAGGCTTATATGAACTAGGTGTTGAAGTTGAAGAAAACTCTGAACTTGACCTATTAGTTGCTTATAAAGCTCATGCTAAAGATAAACGTATACCTGAAGTTTGCAAGGATATGGAAAAAGAAATGGGCAAGGGCAAATATTATCCAGACTTACTAGAAAGAATGGCTCAATTCGAATTAACATTACTTGACTGGGCTGAAGAACATAAAGGTTCAAGAAAGTATGTTGCATTTGCTGATAAATGTTGGCCAGCATTCCCTAAAGAGTTTGGTTTTGAACCATGCTATGTAAACTCTCGTCTAGCTTCTAGAGGCATTCCAGTAGCTTGTGAAGTTGATATCTATGGTGCTTTATCTGAATACATTGGTGCATGTATCTCTGGTGATGCTATTACTCTTCTTGATATCAATAACTCTGTACCTGCTTCTCTATACAATAAGAAGATTAAAGGTAATTACAAATATAAACTTACGGATACATTCATGGGCTTCCACTGTGGAAACACTCCATCTTGCAAGATGTGCAAGAACAGAGCTGTTAAGTATCAATTAATCCAAAACAGATTACTTGAAAATGGCGGAACTCCTGATTTCACACGTGGAACTCTTGAAGGTGATATCGCTCCATCTAAGATTACTTTCTACCGTCTACAATGCGATTCTGAAGGTCAATTGAGATCTTACATTGCTCAAGGTGAAGTTCTAAATGTTCCAACTGGTTCATTTGGCGGTATCGGTGTATTCGCAATTCCTGAAATGGGCAGATTCTACAGACACGTTTTAATTGAAAAACGTTATCCACACCATGGTGCAGTAGCATTCGGTCATTATGGAAAAGCATTACATGATGTATTCCGTTATTTAGGTGTTCAAGATATTGCTTATAACCAACCAGCAAATCTTCCATACCCTACAGAAAACCCATTCGAAAAATAGTTTATAAAACTATAGAATAGGAATAAGGAATTAATAAATAAGGATTCTTTCAAGAATCCTTATTTTTTTTCGCCTTGTAGATTTAGATATAAGTTTGGTCTAGATTTGCTAGCAACCTTATTTAGCTCTTTGAATTTGATGATGTTTTCATGTGGCTTATATTTGTTAGTTGCTTCGCTCATTAAATAAGCTAATGTTTGTATACATGACAACTTGTATAGTGGAGCAATATGCAGGCACGTTTCTTCACTTGTTCTAAATGCGTGTTCGTCATCAAATACTGGTGAATTAGAAATTACATATACTTTTTCTGTTACATCTTTTAAAGCTTCAGCAATCGCAATGATTCTTTGGCTACTTGGATCATCATTGTTATCAATAGCAACAATTACGTTGTTAGGATTTGCAGAATACAACGGACCGTGCAAGTATTCTTCAGCTTCGCAGACCGCAGTATCGATACATGAAGTCTCGGTTACCTTTAATGCTGCCTCAGTAGCAACAGCTAATCCTGGGCCACTAGAAATGAAGATAACTTTATTTCTTGAAGTAAAGTCTTCTTGATGTTTATTAAATAAATTTATAGTGTTGTTTACCATTTCTGGTAATATTGTTTGAGACTTTCTAAGATTAGTTTTTACTTTATTGTATTTTGCTTCATTAATTATGCCTTTAGCTTTTCCTAATTCTAAAGCAAAGACCATTTCGAAGCACGCAAGTGATGTTACACCTTTAGTTACAAAGCCAATCTTTTCTTCACCAACACGCCAATTTACTAATAAGTCTGTGTATTCTTTAGCGTCACAATCATCTCTACCAACTAGGCAAATACTTTGTTTACCGTTATCCTTAAGCATTTTCAAAACATCAATAGTGTTTGTTGAACATCCTGATTGAGAAACACATATTGGCATCTCACATTTTAACGATTTGTATTCATGATGAGAAAAAGTAAATGGTGAAACTATTTTTACTTCGATCCCTAATATATGTTGAATGAATGCTTTAGCACATAGAGTACCATTATATGATGAACCAGAAGCAATAAAATATAGACCATCATAATTGTTAGTTGTATATAAATCAACAAGTTCCTTTGTATATTCGTAAGAGTTTTCAATAATATTGTTTACTACTTTAGGAGTTTCATTAATATAGTCGAACATTGTAACCATATCTATTGTTCATCCTCGATTTCTTTTAACATATTGATTCTATTTATGTGTCTTTCTCCTTGAGAGAAAGGGGTATTAATGAACGCATCAACAATATCGTTAGCTAATTCGTTTGAAACGATTCTAGCACCGAAACAGATAACGTTTGCATTGTTATGTTGTCTTGATAATTTTGCTGAAGTTGCCTCAGAACAACAACATGCTCTGATTCCTTTATGTTTGTTACATGCCATAGAAATGCCGACGCCAGTTCCACATATTGCGATACCTAGTTCAACCTCGCCATCTTTAATGCCTTTGCATAGCGCTTTTGCTGCAATTGGATAGTCGAATGCTTCGGGTTTATTAGTGCCGTAATTAACGATTTCATACCCTTTATCTCTTAAATATCCAGCTATACTTTTCTTTAGTTCGATAGCTGCGTGGTCGTTTGTTATTCCTATTTTCATGATTGTGTACCTCTTCAATTATCATAGCACAAAATGGTATAATCATTGCGATGGCATTCGAGGTAGAAACATTAAAATTTGAAGGTCCATTAGATCTAATGTTGCATCTAATTCGTGAACAAGAATTAGATATTTTTGACTTGGACATGGTTACTTTAACGGATCAATATATTGAGTATCTTCATAAAATGGAAAATCTTCATTTAGAGATTGAAAGTGAGTACTTAGTAGAATTGGCTACCTTAATAGAATATAAATCAAAGAAACTTCTTCCACAAAGAAGCGATGAAATCGAAGATGACTATGAAGATCCAAAAGATAAACTGGTTAGAAGATTGTTAGAATACCAAAAATATAAAGAAGTTTCTAAGACTTTATATGATTCATATATAGATAGGCAAGATCAATTGTCAAAACCAACATCTTATGATGAAGTTGTTAAACATAAAGATGAAATTGAGACTCAAAAACTTGAAGGAGATCCATACGATTTATTAAAGGCAATGAGTAAAGTGCTTCGTAGAATGCAACTATCTAAACCAATGGATGTTAAGTTCACAAAAACTGAGCTTTCACCAGAGGACCGTATTCTACAAATAAAAGCAAGATTAAAAGATCTTCCAGAAACTTTCTCATTTGAGACTTTAATTGATGATTGTAAAGATGTTCAACAATATATCGTTACTTTCTTAGCGATTTTAGATATGGCAAAAAATCACTATTTAGTATTTAGTGTAAATGAAAAAGAAGAAATTTGGTTTAGAAGGGGAAGCAACAATGATTAATGAAAATATAGAAGAAGTAGTTGAAGATGTTGAAGAAACTAAAGAAGAAATAGAAACTGAAAATCAAGAAATAGTTGCGGAAGAACAAGGAACAGCTATCGACGAACAAGTTCAAACTGAAGCTGTCGTTGATGATAAGGAAAAAAGCAATATTATTGAAAGAGAAGAAGTAAAAGAACCAACAAATATCGAAGCAATCGTTGAAGGTCTTTTATACATCGTTGGTGAAGATGGCGTTAAACTTGAGCAGATTGCTACTACTATTGAAAAATCGTTAGAAGATACAAAGATAATCCTTGAAAATATCCAACACAAATATGCAAGTGAAGTTTTTGGAATTGAACTTGTAGGCTATGGCTCTGTCTATAAATTTGTTTCTAAAAAAGATGTTTACCCATATGCACAAAAGTTATTCCAAACAACTAAAACTAACGCATTGTCTCAAGCCGCTTTAGAAACTTTGGCAATCATCGCATATAAGCAACCTATTACAAGAGTAGAAATAGAAGAACTAAGAGGCGTTGGTGCTGAAATGATGCTTAGAAAATTACAAGCAAGAAACTTAATCAGAGAAGTTGGAAGATCAGAAGCACCTGGTAAGCCTATACTATATGAAGTTACTGAAGAATTCATGGATTCATTTAAGCTATACACATTAAATGAACTTCCTGATTTACCAGAATTCTCTAAACCAGAACAAGAAGAGAATCTATTTGAATAGTTATGAAATATAAAAGAGACAACAAGTTTTTCTTTTTTATCGCCTTATGGGCATGTAAAATCACCCAGTTAGCAATGAAAATAGCACATAAACATGTGCCTTATTTTGCTGGAAATGTTGCAGCAAAGATTTGCCCTAATTTTCGTTATTATCTAAACAAACCAAAAATGATAATTGCTATAACAGGTACTAATGGCAAATCAACAATATGCCAAATGTTTGTTGATTTCTTTAAGAAGAACTATTACAAAGTTGTAAATAATGATGGATTTAATACAGCGCCAGGCGTTATTGCTTATATGGCTGATTGTGTAAATATCTTTAATATGGTCACTGTTGATGTCGCAATCTTGGAGGTTGATGAAATATCATGTTCATCAATATTCAAAAACATTACTCCAAATTATATGATTATTAATAATTTGATGAGGGATTCGATTAAAGCAAACTCAACCCCTGATTATGTTAGAGATAGAATAGCTGAAGCTATTCCCGAAGATACAACATTAGTTATTAATGGTGACGATGCGTTATGCGTTACTTTAGGAAATGAGAAGACTATCTATTATGGCATGCAGAAACTAGATAGTGACCATGATGGTATTTTTAACATTGTTAACGATATGGTTTTGTGTCCAAAATGTCATCATAAACTAATCTATAAAAATGTTAAGTATAACAATATTGGCAATTATGAATGTAGTTGTGGATTCAAGAGACCTGATTGTAAATATGAAATTAATATGATTAATTTTAAGAACAATTACTTCTTAATGAATAGAGAAAAATATGATATGAATTATCATAATATTCCAAATACATATAATATCTTAGCTGTAATTTCTATCTTGAAAGAACTTAATTTTTCTACAGCTACAATCAATGAATCATTTGAGAAAGTTAAGATACTTGATTCTCGATATGCTACTAAGCAAGTTAAGAATAAAAACCTTACTTCAATAATGATTAAAGGTTCTAACCCAAATACTCTATATCCAATGTTAAAGACAGTTAACGATTGTAAAGATAGTAAGGATGTTGTCTTTGTATTCGATGATTTGCAAAGAAGAAAATATGAAGTTGAAACAGAACACTGGATTTATGATGTAGATTTTGAACTTCTAGCAAACGATCAATATATCAACAAGATTATCGTAGGTGGTCCTCGTAGCAAAGATTATTTGGTTAGATTATTAATTGCTGGAGTTGATAGAAATAAAATTATCATTGTAGATGAAGAACATAAAGTTGTGGATCAAATTGCATATAAGGATGTTAATAATATCTTCTTAGCATATGATATCTATTCATGTGATTTAGCTTTAGAATTAAGAAAACTTATCGGCGATAAGATGGAGGAATTAGGATGAAATTAGAATTCTTATTCCCAGAAATATGTGGCATTTATGGTGATGCCGCTAATGTAAAATACATGGCAATGTGTGATGATGACATCGAAGTTATTAATGATGATTTTGATGAAGAACCATATTTCGTTAAACATGATGTCGATATGATTTATATGGGCGCAATGACTGAGTTTTCGCAAAATGCTGTCATAGAAAAATTGATGCCATATAAAAATAGAATCAAAGAATTGATAGATAAAAATGTTTATTTTGTTGTTACATACAATGCTTTAGAAGTATTTGGAAACTACATAGAAAGAGGAAACAAAAAGATTGAGTGTTTAGGTGTTTTAGATTTCTATTCTAAATACGATTACAGTATTAGACATAATTCTCATTTTTTAGGTAAGTTTGAAGATTTGGAAATCATTGGATTTAAAACACAATTCGGTATGATTTATGATTCTAAAGAAAAAGGATTATTTGAAATAACAAGTGGAACAGGAAATAATCCTAAAGATAGTATTGAAGGTATAAGAAAAAATAACTTTTTGGGAACTTATTTATTAGGCCCTTTGTTTATTCAAAATCCGTTATTTGTTAAAAAACTATTAAACAATCTTGGTATAAAAGCTAACCTAAAATTTGAAAAAGAAATATTGGATGCTTATCAAGATCGTCTTAAAGGTTACAATCATTTCCTTCTAGGAAAGTAGCTATTAATTCTAAGTCTTCTTCGCTGAAGACTTTTTTATTATTTAAAATGGCTAATCTAGTAAAGTATCCGTTTCCTTCAATTAGTTTGCCTGAAAAGGTACCATCATATATTTTTTTGTAGCCACAAGAAGGTGATTTTGATTTAAGAACTAAGAAATCACAATCTTGAATTTTTTCGTATGCAAGATTACATCCTGTTAGTAATTGATTACTAACATCTTTGCCATCGCTAGTATAAACAACATCATTTTTAATTTCTAAAGGTAAATGAGGGATAGTAAATGATGCGAGTTGTTCTGGACATATCGGAACTAATTCCTCGTCTTTTAGTATTTCTAATAATTCTTTGTTTAGTTTGTTAGAACCATTGTATCTAACGTTGTATCCTAACAAGCATGCTGAGATTCCTATTTTCATGACTAAATTATACTATGTGCTATCATATTGTTGGAGGTAATGTGTATGTCAGAATGTAATCATGATTGTAATTCTTGCAATGAAGAATGCGGTGAGAG
The DNA here is from genome assembly GCA_018064825.1 of Candidatus Colivicinus equi. Taxonomy (GTDB): domain Bacteria; phylum Bacillota_I; class Bacilli_A; order Erysipelotrichales; family Erysipelotrichaceae; genus Colivicinus; species Colivicinus equi. Next base: position 711 of record JAGHUL010000027.1, on the reverse strand, counting down.
ACAAGGCTGTAGCCATGATTGCTCAAATTGCGAACAAAATTGCAGTGAAAGAATAGAATTAGCAAAAACTTTAGATGATGTAAAAATTGGTAAGATTATTGGCGTTTTATCTGGCAAAGGTGGCGTAGGCAAATCAATGGTAACAAGCTTGTTGGCTGTTGAACTAGCCCAAAAAGGATATAAAGTCGGAATTATGGATGCCGATATTACTGGCCCAAGTATTCCAAAGATGTTCAATCTTAACTCTCAATTATATGGTGATGAAATAGGAATATTCCCAGCTATTTCAACACTAGGAATTGAAGTTATATCTATTAACAATATGCTAGAAAATGAGGACGTCCCTGTTTTATGGAGAGGCCCAATTCTAGGTGGTGTTATTAAACAATTCTATAGCGAAGTTCATTGGGGTGAATTAGATTATTTATTAATCGATATGCCTCCGGGAACTAGTGATGTAGCTATTTCAATCATTCAACAAATTCCAGTAGATTCATTTGTTATGGTAACTACACCATCTAAATTAGTTTCGATGGTTGTTGGAAAAGCTATCAATATGACTAAGCAAGTTAATAAAGAGATTGTTGGCTTGGTAGAAAATATGGCTTATGTAAAATGTGATGAATGTGGTCATGAAATCAATATTTACCAAAACGATGTTACTCAAGAAGTCGCTGATAAATATGGTTTAGAAGTTGTAGGCAAACTTCC
>JAGHUL010000097.1 GCA_018064825.1 Candidatus Colivicinus equi | reverse complement strand
TGGTGGAGCTGGAGGGATTTGAACCCTCGTCCTAGAATAACCCCACATTTAAACGTCTACAGTTTAGTTTAACTTTGTTAAGACAATGTTATGGCTTAAACTACCTCAACATTGAATTTGCTTATTCGGTTTTCGGATGGTGAGATAAAGCGGAACTCACTTCACCTAGATCATGTTTACGACTAATTGCTATGATCTTTACAATTAGAAGCTGCCAAACCAGTCGTTAGGTTATACTAGGCAAATGCGTAACTATTTCTGTTAGCGTTTAATTTTGTTTGATGATTAGGTCATCACTCCACTGCAGTTTAAATCAAGCTAGACCAGTCGAAACCAAAGTCAACCCCAGGAACTAAATAATATATTATTCTTATTATTTAGTCAATGCTTTAATTGTAATCTTCCAAGGATAGCCAACACCTATTTTATGTGCTTCCGCAAAACTTCCTTGGTTAATGGCAACGGCCATATGATTTACAGAGTTCATATATAGAATTGGTGAACCAACTGATACATCAGCAAATGAACGTCCATAAAGCATATTCAAATCACATACCTTTTTATCACCGTTATAGATACATACATTAGCATATTCACCAAGCTTAATATTTAATTTCTTGAAATCTTCAAATGAAATAGAAGACCATAGCGATCCGTATCTAACATCAAAAATATCTATTTGACCAGTTAAAGTATCATCTTCATAAATAGTTTTAAATGTAGGTAAACATTTAACGCTATTGACATCTATTTCTGGGCCAACTTCTTCAAAACTAATTGTGCTAGAAGCCAAACGTGCGCCAGTATAAGCATAAACATCACGTCCATGGAAAGTATATGAAGCGTCTGAATTCTTTAAACGATTTGTTGCTTCATCTATTTCTCTGACTGCTACGATACCTATTTTTTTAGCAATATGAGTTAAAGTACCATTATCAGGTGTAACAACATAATGACCTGTTACAGTCTTTGCTACAACTGATAATCTATCAGAACCAACACCAGGGTCTACTACAGAAACAAATACTGTTCCCTCTGGCCAATATTGAATAGTTTGATATAAACGATATGATGCTTCAAATGTGTTAAATTTACTTATCTCGTGTGTTAAGTGCCTAACATTTAAGTCTTTGCTTATACCAAAAGCAACACCTTCCATGGCACTTACTGCACCATCTACTAACCCGAAATCTGACTGAAATACTAAGAAATTATTCATAAATAAATACCACCCTATAATCTGAACCGAAATCTAAATCATAGTCTTTTTCTAGATTCCCTACCACTTCTGCGATTGCCATCTTATTTAATTCATTATTATAAACCATTACACTGTGATTTGGCGCTTTTGAGAATGAATCATAGTATGGCAAATCCCACTCATATTTTAACCTATTTTGGTAGTATATTTTCGTCTTAACTGTATCTCCAAGCTTAAAATGTTTCTTAAACATATCTAAAGGGATGTTTGTCCATAGGTTTCCAAAGTTTGGATCTTTGATTTCAAAATATCCTTCAATCATATTTCCTTCATCTCTTGCTTCAATGATTGGATGTTTAACAATTTCTTCAACATCATATTTTGGGCCGACTTCTTCGTAACTGATTATTCCTGAAGCAAGCTTTGCGGCGCAATAGCCAAATAAGTCACGACCATGGAAAACTGATACATAACCATTATCTTGACGATGTAATCTATTTATAGTTTCATCTATTTGTCTAATCTCTTCGATACCAAAATATTTATCGACATGAGTTAATGTTCCATTATCTGGTGTAACAATATAATAACCATTCTTTGTTTTGGCAACAGCTGCTTTTCTACTTGTACCAACACCAGGATCTACTACTGATACAAAGATTGTGCCTTTAGGCCAAAAATCAATATATTGATATAAACGATAAGAAGCGGAATAAGTATCATATTGAGGAATCTCGTGAGTTGCGCTTATTATTTCGATGTCTTCATCAACGCTTTTCACAACACCATACATAGATGCAACTGCACCTTCTTTATATGTGAAATCAGTTTGAAACACTAACATCTTCTTCATCGTCATTCCTCCACCAACAATTTTTCCATCGCTTCATAATATATTCTTAAAGCATCAATGCAATCATCTATCTCCATATATTCATTAGCTTGATGAGCTAAATGAGGCTTATCTAATTTGCCTGGTCCAAAGCTTACACAATGCTTGAATACTTTGCTATAGGTGACTGAACCTGATACTAAAGGATTAGTGTAATCACCAGTAATCTTGCGATAGGTATCTAATAAACATTGTACATATTTATCATCAATATTGCATAATGTTGGTTCATCATCATAAGCTAACTTAATTTCAAATAACGATTTGTTATTTATTCTTCTAGTAAGTTCTTTGCTTGTAATATTGCTTGGATAACGGCCATCAATTTGCGCAGTGATTTTATTATTATCAATTATTAATCTACCTAGATTTACAGTAAAGAAAGTATTGTATTCACCATTTACTTTGCTATCAAAATTAGCACCATAACAATCAGAAAATAAATCATATATGTTAGTAACGTATTTATCATCAATGTTATCTTTAATAATCTTTAGCGCTTGAATGATTGCGTTATCTCCTAGGTAACATAGTGATGAATGCATGGCTTTACCAAGAGTTTCTATAATAGTCTTTCCTTGTTTTTCATATACCTTGGCATTTATTTTATTATCAGAAATATACTCTTTTAATTTGTTAGTATATGTATCATTCTTTAATCTTACATAACAATTTGGCGCAACAACATTGCATTGAATGCCACCATCAAGTTTTTCAATTATACCGTCATATTCTTCTTCGATTGTCCACATCAATGCGCCTAGTTCACCAATGCCCATAGGAAAATTTCCATCAGGTGTAAATGCAAATAGAGGTTTACTTGAATGTTCATAATAGTAATGCATATCCTCCATCGTTCTTTCTTCATCTGTTCCTAGAACTAATCTTATTTCTTTATTTGGATGAGGATATTTCTTTTTTAATTCCTTTAAAGCAATATATGTAAGCATCAATGGTATCTTCATATCACTAGTGCCACGTCCATATATTTTGTCATTAATAATGATTGGTTTAAATGGATCACTGTTCCACTTATCATCAACTGATACAACATCTAAATGCGATGGCACATCAATGTGCTTATCTATATTTGTTACATAAGAGATAGTTAATACCTTGTTGGCGTATTCCTTTACAGTAAAACCATCTTTAATCGCTAACTCTTTCATAAATAAAAGCGCATCTTTAACTGCTTCTCCATATGGAGCGGTTGCTGATACGCTATTTTCATCATAAATAGATTTAATACTAAGTAAATCCATTATGTTAGATAAGTTGTCTAAGAATAATTGCTTATAGTCCATCTTACCAATATATCCACATTAAAGTAGGTCTATTACCAACAGTTCTATAAACAAGATATGCAATATCAAATAAGAATATTAAGATATATATTACGGCAAATATTTTGTCCCACTTGCTGTCTTCGTGTTCTGAATAATATGAACGTTTCTTTAATTTTCCAAATCCTCTTAAGTCCATAGCATTCGCAATATTACCGACTCTATCAAACGAAGTAATAACAAGTGGTATCAATATCAAAACCATCTGTTTCATACGTTTAAGAGGACTAGTCTTCTTCTTATCAAGTTCTAGACCACGGCATTGCATAGATATAGAAATATTTTCATAGTCTCGTGAAATATCAGGAATATATCTAAATGCAATTTCGACAATGCAACCAAACTTATATGGTAGACCTAGAGATGTTAATCCAGCAGCCATTTCACTAGGTGTAATTGACATGATGAATACTAAAGAAATTAAGAATGAAGTAATCATCTTTAATAATCTAACACCTAGATACCATAACGTACCTTTTGTGAAAATGAAATAATCAGTTAGTGATGCCAATACTGTTGAATCGTTATTATAAGCAAAACCACAATTTGGATCGGCAATCCAATATAACAAAATATTAAATAAATTCATTAATACAACGATAATTGTAATTGTTCTTACTGCCTTCCATTGTGGTTTTAAGGAAATTAAAGCAATAATTGAAACTACAAATAATGGAAGAATAATAGGTAAATCAAAAGACATTGTTACATATATTATTAACGCGATGAAAAGACGAACTTTCGTTTTTCCAGTTAGTTTATGAAGGAAAGTATCTCCTGGAATTAAATTGATAATAGCACTATGATTCATGTCTAGAGTTCCTTTCGGCTTGAATAAATGAATCAATAAATCTTTCAGGATCTATTCCTAATCTATTCGCTAAGATATATAGAGAAGTTTGCTTTAAACTTGCTTGTTCAATAATGTCGTTGTTAGATAAGATCTTGAATACAGAATCATCACCAATACATTTACTATCAGCTAAAACAATTGCGCGGTCTGTATATTCAATAGCCAAATGCATGTCATGAGTTATGAAAATGATAGTAATACCATACTTTTGATTTAACTCATTCAAGAAAGACATGATCTCAGTATAGATACGATAATCTTGACCAGCTGTTGGCTCATCAAGAATAATCACATCTGGTTTCATTGCCAAGATTGAAGCAATAGTTACACGTTTCTTTTGACCATAACTTAAAACACCAACAGGCCAACTACGCATAGACCATAAATCAGTCATCTTTAATATTTCTTCAATACGTTCTTCAGCAATCTCGCTAGGTATATTGTTTAATGTGAAACCTAAAGATACTTCATCTTTAATAAAGTCTTTTACTAACATCTGATTAGGGTTCTGCATAACATATCCGATGATAGTATTTATTTCTTTAATGGTCATTTCTAAATAATTAGTACCATTTATTTCAACGCGGCCTTCATCTGGTCTAATAATTCCACATATTAATTTAGCTAGTGTTGATTTGCCTGCGCCATTTTCGCCAATTAAAGCAACTTTCTCTTTTTTACGAATCTTAAAAGAAACATTAGATAATGAATTCTTATATTTAGGTCCATATGTGTAAGATACATTTTCAACATTTATTATGACGTCTTCTTTATTATCAGTTTGTGGTGTATCTACATTTTTAAAATAATTGATAACTTTGTCTTTGTATGGTTCTAAATTCATAGCATAGATATCAGAAGGTTTATCTTCTTCCTTAATCTCACAATCTGCCATTCTAATAGCAGATAGATATAATGGTTCTCTAATACCTTTTTCTACTAATAATTTAGAACATAACAATTTATCAGGTGTTGTATCTTCAACAATCTGTCCATCAGACATTAAGATGATACGGTCTACTTTACGATGTAGAACATCTTCAAGACGATGTTCGATGATAACAACTGTTTTGTTTGATTTGCTTTGAATTTCATCAATTAATTCAATTGCTTGATTGCCCATTTTTGGATCTAGGGCAGCTAAAGGTTCATCAAAAAGAAGTATCTTAACATCATCATGCATAATACCTGCTAAAGATACTCTTTGTTTTTGACCACCAGACAATTTATATGGAACATAACCTAGAAAATCTTGCATATGCACAAGATTAGCGACGCCTTCTACTCTTGGTAGCATTTCGCTTCTTGGCATGTTGTCATTTTCTAATGCATATGCAATATCTTCTCCAACAGATAGGCCAACGAATTGGGCATCTGAATCTTGAAGTACTGTTCCTACAGAAGAACTCAATTTAAAGATGCTGGAAGTGGTTGTTTCCACTCCAGCAACTTTACATGTACCAGTTATTTCACCAGGATATGAAAAAGGAATCAAGCCATTTATGCAGCTCGCTAAAGTTGATTTGCCACAACCAGAAGGTCCTAGTAAAAGAACTTTTTCTCCTTCATATATCGTGAGATTTATATTTTTTAAAGTTTGTTCAGATTGAGATTTATATCTAAAACTGAAATCCTTAAATTCGATAACTGGATTTCTAGACATACTATTCCTTTGTTAAGTTAGATGCCTTTGCGTTTCTTGCAGCTAAAGCTTTAAGAATTGGGATACCAGCGATTACTAATACTAATACGTTAGATGCACCACCAAATAAGCTTTGCATGAAAGTAATTTCTAGTTCAGATTGATATAGGATTGCAGAACAAATAGGTGTGATAACACCAAATGCTAAAGCATTACCGATTACTGCTAAAATAGCATAGATAATCATTTGTTTAACATCGAATTTACCGTTTTCGATATCAGCGCCATATAGTTTTAAACAACCAACGATGAAACCTAAAACAGCATTACCGATCGACCAGTCAAACCACATACCCCAGCCACCGATTAAGTCAGCTAAAACGTTTCCTAGACCACAAGCTAATGCAGCAGGTAGAGGTCCAAATAAACCACCAACGATTACAGGAACGATCATAGCTAATGTTAAATTAGTGTTTGTGAATACTTTAATTGATGCATAATCCATTAATACAGCAAACAATGCTACACCAATAGCTACACCAACGATAGTCTTTGTGTCCCACTTTCCTAATAAAATTTTTCCAATACTTTCTTTTTTCATATTTTCCCCTTTCTTGTCCAAAAAAATAAAAAACCCATCGTAGTGATGGGTAAATGATGATATAACCCATCGTACAAGCATTAGCACCTTTCACGAGAAGGTTGCTGAGGTTTCAATGAGCTTGTCTCTCCGCCTCTCTTTATGGACAAAACTAGTTTATCACTTTGACGATGAGTAAACAATAAAAATTTAAATATTTTTTCGTTTATCTAAAGATTTCGCAAGTTTATTCCCGACAACTTGGAATAATTGCACTAACAAGATAATAATTATGACTGTTACAATCATGATACTAGTATCATAACGATAATAACCATATCGAATAGCGATGTCACCAAGACCGCCGCCACCAACCGTTCCAGCCATTGCACTATAGCCAACAATAGTTCCTAGACAAATCGTTGCGCCATTAATAAGTGAAGGTCTAGCTTCTGATAGCAATACTCTTAAGATAATAGTGAAATTATCTGCGCCCATTGCTTGAGCAGCTTCTATTACACCTTTATCTACTTCTTTTAAACTTGATTCAACCATTCTACCTATGAATGGAATTGCGGATACAGTTAATGGTACAACTGTAGCCATCGTTCCATATGATTTTCCTACAATAAACTTTGTGATTGGAATAATCAAAATTAGTAATATCAAGAACGGAATAGATCTACCAATATTCACCAAGATATCTAAGATACGATAGATGGTTTTGTTTGGTTTAATTCCATCTTTATCAAATGTAAATAATGCGATACCTAGTGGCAAACCAAATAGATAACCAAATAATGTTGATAAGAAAACCATTATTAATGTTTCTAATATGCCATTTAAAATCATATTAATTGTTGAAGCATCAAACATCTTATTCTACCTCCTGAACTACTACGGAGTCTTTTTTATTTAGGTATTCTATCATCTTATTTGCAATCTCTTCATCTTTTGGAAGTTGGATCAACATTTGGCCTTTACTATTACCATGAATCGAAGATATATCTGATTGAAGAATTGATACTGGTTGTTTAAATTCAAGAATCATATTTGCGATTACTGGATCTAATGAATTTGTTTCTTCAAATGCAATTCTTAGTAACTTGCCACCTGATAATTTTGATGTCTTGTTGCTAGTATTGAAGATTAGTCGTCTAGCTGCTTCTGTCTTAGGATTTCTAAATAATTCATCAACAGTATTTTCTTCAACTAGTTTTCCATTTTCTAGGACTGCACAACGATTACATATTTCTTGGATTACTGACATTTGGTGTGTAATCATAACAACAGTGATGTTGTATTTTTGATTGATGTCTTTAATCAAAGTTAAGATTGATTTTGTTGTTTCAGGATCTAGTGCCGAAGTTGCTTCATCGCATAATAAGATTTCAGGGCTTGAAGCTAAAACTCTTGCGATAGCTACTCTTTGTTTTTGACCGCCTGATAATTGACTAGGATAAACGTTTGCTTTATTTTCTAGACCTACAACTTTTAAATACTCGATAGCTTTTGTCTTTGCTTGTTTCTTATTTAGACCTGCTATTGTCATTGGAAAGCATACATTATCAATTACTGTTGATTGCATTAATAGATTGAATGATTGGAAGATCATACCAATCTTTCTTCTTCTTATTCTTAATTCTTTATCTGATAAATCTTCTAGTTTTACACCATCGATTTCAACTGATCCACTATTAGGTTTTTCTAATCTGTTTAGACATCTAATTAGTGTTGACTTACCAGCACCAGATAATCCTATAATGCCGTATATTTCACCATCATTAACTTCAAAAGACACATCTTTTAATGCTTCTACTTTGATATCTTTTGTTTCAAATGTTTTGGTTAAATGACTTACTTTAATCATAACTACTCAGCAAATGGAACTACTGCTCCTTCATAAGTTCTGTTGATGAAATCAACAATCTCTTGAGAGTGAAGAACTTCTACTAAGGCTTTTAGTCCTTCGTTATTTTCGTTGCCTTTTATTGTTGCGATGACATTTACATATGTTTGAGCAGCACTTGAATCTGCTTGTTCATATGCGATTGCATCTTTGCTTACATTTAGACCTGCGTCTAATGCATAGTTACCGTTTAAAATTACAACAGCTGATTCATCAATTCTTCTTGATATTTGAGCGGCTTCTATTTCTACGATTTCAACTTGAACTGTATAAGAAACAACATCTTTTACAGTGACTATACTATCAGCACCTGTACCTTCTGGTAGTGTAATGATGCCATTATCTTGTAATAACAATAAAGCACGTGTCTCATTAGTTCCGTCATTTGGAATAAAGATTACATCACCATCTGCTAAATCAGATATACTTGCTTTCTTTCCAGGATAGATACCAAATGGTTCATAGTGAATCTTACCAACTACAACTTCATTAGTTCCTTTTTCAGCATTGTAGTTCTCTAGATATGGAACATGTGCAAAGTAGTTTGCATCAATTTCTTTTGATTCTACTACTTCAATTGGTTGTACATAATCTTCAAATTCATGAATCTCTAATGTATAGCCTTTATCTGCTAATAAATCTTTTGCTTTCTCTAAAATTTCAGCATGTGGTGTTGGTGAACAAGCCACACTAATTGTCTTGTCATCTTTTGTGCCATTAGCGCCACAACCTACTAATACAAATAATACTAATAATACTGCAATAATCTTCTTCATATATTTTCCCCTTTCTTATTTGTATCCATATAAACAAAAAATCGCCCCATAAGGACGATTCAACGTGTTACCACCTTAATTCGTGTATTTCTACACCTTGTTTTAGATACAAACATATCCTAGCACTATAACGTGTGCGTTACGTCTAGCTCTAATATCGAACTAGAAGCTCCAAGACCATGTTCGCTCACCTTCTACCATTCCTTTCCACCAACCAGGAACTCTCTATAGGCTTTCAATAAGTTACTCTTCTTTTCTTTGCCTTGTCTAAATACTACTCTAATATAGTAATAAAATCAATAGCTATTTGATGGCATTTTCAATAAACGCTTTAACACCAGACTTATCTCTATATCCTTGCATTGTAGATACGATATTACCATCTTTAATTACAAAGACTGTTGGAATAGACATGATTCCATATCTATCAGCTAAGTCCATATTTTCATCAACATTGACTTTAATAAATTCTATATTTGGGAATTCTTCATCTAATTCTTCAATGATTGGTCCTAACATCTTACAAGGTCCACACCAATCCGCAAAGAAATCAACTAAGGTAATTCCAGAAGTAATTATTTGATCAAATTCTTGTGTGTTTACTTTTTTCATTGCAGTTACCTCCTAATTAAATTATAAATGATGATTCAAAATTAGTCTTTTAATATGCCTTGTTCTTTTAATTTGTTTATTAGTGCTTCTTGCAAGACTTGAGAAAAATTGATATCTAATCTAATCGCTTTATCGTTAAGCCATTCAGGAATAGATAACGTTTTCTTTACCGCTTTATTTTTGTATTTCTTTGCATATTCCAACGAATCAAAAGGTATCAACATTACGATTTCTTTTGGATATTTTTTAGCAATCGCCTTTACACTACTTGGTTTATTAATCTGACGATCATATACATCATTTTCTTTATCTAGATATAATCCTAGGGCCTCAAAGCACATATCAAAAGTTTCTTCAATACTATTGCCCTGTGAAAAACATCCTGGTAAATCAGGAAACTCTGCCCAATAAGAATCTTTTTCTTTATGGAATACTGCTGGATAATTAATCACTTTTCCC
>JAGHUL010000014.1 GCA_018064825.1 Candidatus Colivicinus equi | reverse complement strand
AACAAATCAAACTACTACCCCACTACAACAGGCATATAAGTTAGTCCTGGATGATATGGTATATAACCCAAACTGCTCACCAAACATGTTCAAAGGCATATATGATGCCAAAAATGGCAGCAAATCCTATATGTATGGAATAAATACAGTACTTGAATACATCGCATACAGAATATCTGATGAAGAAGGGGATAAATTTTCAGAGATGTTCATACAGAACCTAATAGAATCTGAAACCAAAGCATCACAAAAGAAAGGAAACTAAAACAATGAATGCAAGACAGAAAGCCAAATATTATAAGAAGAAATATCTTGAAACAAAAGAAATACTAAATACAAAACTTTTTCAAAAAATAAAATATATAAAACCACCAATCCAGACAATAGAATCTAAAACAGTACTCTATTCAGACCAAGAAAAATATATAAATAACCATACATATAAACCAATAGAAGAATACATTAAATCAGAACTGATACAAATAATGAAGAATGAAATATCCCAATATATAGATATTTCTTGTGAAGAAGATTATTTACCTGATGCAAAAATATACAGAGGAAGAATATCCATAATAGACGAAAGGTATTCATAAAGAAAGAACTCTATAGGAGAAAGACTCAAGTATATCCGAAGTCTCATCTTATAGGGTTCTTTATCTTTAGGCTTGTTTCTGGGGGTGGGCATCGCCCACCATAAATAATTTATATTTATATAAATTATTTATCTCTGTCTTATTTAATATATTATATTTTATTTCTGTTCCCTTCAGTACAGATTTTTGACATGCAAAAACAGAGAATTTAGATTTAGCGATGCAGAAATCTGTATTGCAGGAAACTCTCGTGGAAAAAACCAATACAAATGAAAGGGTTAAAAAATGAATAAAAAGGAATACTTTACAAGATTTCCAAATAATTACATTCAGTCTGACATTGTAAAGCAGTTAGGAATTAGCAGAAAGTTCTACATAACCTATCTTCTGATTGACAAATACAGGAGTTATGAAGACTACAGCTGGATAACCATTAGGAAGATATTTGAGTTCTATGGTTATCAGACATCCTATCACAAGCCAAAGTCATTCTATGAGGTGTTGGATGTTTTGGAATATATGATTAACAACAAAATGATTGAGGTCATGCAGCCATTGGATTCTCTTAATTATGATTCAGGGATTGAGATTAAGATTATTCCAGAGAATTTTGACAGCAAGGAAAAGTTCACTATGTTAAGTACAAAGGAATTCAACACAATCATGATGGCAGAATCTTCCATTAATAAGGAAAACTTATTATTGGCATATCTATACATATCTTCCTACATTGGGTGTCGTTCTGAATATGCAATGAAAGATCCGAAAAATAATCCAAATGCATTCTTCAAAAGCATTCAGAGTATGTCAGAAGACATTTCAATGTCCAAAAAAACCATATCAGAATGCATAGAATACCTTACGACTTCTACCGATTCAAGAGATGCGCTATTAATTAAGGAAGAAACTGGTTCATATATTGATCCTAAAACAAAGACACCAAAGCACTATCCAAACATTTATGTCAAGAATGAACCAGGATATCAGGATGAAATCAAGTGGGCGATTGAGAAAATGGTTGACGTATTTCAGAAAGAATCAAAACAGCCTGTTAAGAAGAAGAAATAGAGAATTATTATATGTAACCGTTAACCTCTTTTGTTTCAGGAGGTGGAAATATGAAACAGTACACACAACAAAATATTTATAAAGGAGATTTTAATAATGAAGGAAACACAAGTTAAACAATTTTGGGAGCTATACCCTACCCCCAAGTATGACAAGGAACAATCAAGTCGAATATATCATGGACAGATATATAACAGAGAATTTTCCATGGAATACACTTCCATGACATATGTAGGTCAAAGAATTCAAGAGGATATATATTACAACAACAGACTAAAGAGAATGTCTGAAAGATAAACAACACACAACAAACAAATTAAGGAGAGGTTATATGGCTGGAATTAGCGTACCTCAGTATGAAATATTCAAGATTAGTACTGACAAGTTAAAGTATTATGATTGGGATTTAAATATTACCAAAAGAGAAGCTTTTAAATATCAAGAAATAGTATCTCTATTTGAATCTCAGGCATTTAGAATTATTGCCAACAATGTTATTAAGGATGAAAAAGAAAATATAGATTATTCAACCGTCTTTGTACAAATTGTTGTTTCAAAGAAAGCAGATTTTGCCAGGGCAACAAGTGACAAGGGAATAAAGATTAATGGTGAAACATTTAAAAGATTTTTAGGAACGAATGGTGGATTAAAAAACAATACACTAATCTTCTGCAATACAAAGTACTTGGATGAATTAAACAGATTATGCGAATGCGACAGAGACAAGTCTATTAAATTGGTTCCTGCAAAGTATGAATCATATAAAGCACTTACATGTTCGGCATCGCAGCCAATATGTGAACCCAAAGGTATATTAGTTGTTAAAGATGCTTTTACATGTTTTAATGCTGACGTAATTGAATTAGGAAGCGTTGACGATTCTGATGACGGAAGACCCAGTATTAATACTGTAATAAATAAACCTTTTGATGATGTTAATGCTTCAGACGGATTTAATTTATGTACTATTAAGTATATGGAAAGAATTGCAGAATCACTTGGTGTGGATTTTATACCAACAGGGGTTTGTTTAAGAAATGCATGGACAAAAGGAATGTTGTATCCTTTTCCAATTTTGGAATTTATAGAAAAATATAATAATGGAAATTATTTAGTTGAAGATATATGGGGAAACACAAAAGACATAAGGGATTGTGACATGATATTAACGGAATCTAGTCTCAAGTTATGGAAAGCCTACTCTTCTATTGATGAATATGTGGATGCATACCATAGAAATGGTTATTGTTTCAGTGTTACTAAAATATCTTCGCCACATTTAGATGAAACGAGAGAACTCAACTATCAGTATCTTCAGTCATATGAATTTACTGATGATGACATAAAGGAATTATGTGAACCAACAGTGACCTATCTAAAGAATTCAATGGGTGGTGATTATGAGTCTGCAATATCATTTTTAGGTATTACACAGTTTTCAGACATAAATTCTTGGCAAGCAGCACTCTATTCCAATGAATATATGCTTGGAGATCCGTATATTGTGGATTCAATTCACAGATTTATTAAAAAGAAAATAAATGATGCCAAAATTGGTAAGATTATTGTAAATGGTAATTATCAGTTGGCAAGTGGAGATCCTTTCACTCTTATGCAAAGTATTTGTGGGTTAAAACGGACTGGACTACTTAAATCAGGAGAATTCTACTCAAAATTCTGGATTGACAAGGGTGTAAATGAACTCGTTGCATTCAGAAGTCCTATGACTGCCCATAATAATATCAGAAAATGTAAGATTAATAGTTCTGATGAATGTATGTATTGGTATCAGTACATGGGTTCTATATTTATTATTAATTCATTTGACAGCTTCTGTATGGCATTAAATGGATGTGATTATGACGGAGACTTAATATTTTCTACCAATAACGATGTATTAATCCGTAAATATGTATCATTACCTGCCATTGAATGTGCCCAGGGTGTTACAGAAAAGGTAATCATTAATGATAAAGAGATTAAAAAGACAAATAAGAATGGTATGGGTAACAAGGTTGGCACTATTACAAATCGTGTAACCGCAATGATGGAGGTTCGTTCAAGATTTGAAAAAGGAACACCAGAATATGAAGAACTTGACTACAGAATTACTTGTGGGCAGACTTACCAACAAAATGAAATAGATAAAATTAAGGGAATTGTTGCAACTCCTATGCCAAACTGTTGGTATAACATAGCAGCTTGTGGTGATGACAGATTCTTGCAGTCAATATGTGCAGATAAGAAACCATATTTCTTTATCTATGTGTATGATTATGTAAAGTCTGATTATAAGAAATATATCAAAGAGAATGAAGGTAAATGTAAAAAATTATTTGGATGTAATATCAAAGACTTATATGAGAAAGATAAACTTAATGAGGAAGAAAAAGATTTACTTTTTTGGTATGAATATAGATTTCCAGTAGGGATTGGAAACTGTTCTATGAATAGAATTTGTAGATATATGGAAAGTGAATTGGATGGATACAAGTCTCAGTTAAAAGCAAATAGTAATTTTGACTATAACAAATTAAAAGTAAAAAGAAGATGTACGGAAGAACATAGAAAGCAATTAAAAGAACTTGAAGAATATTATTGTGAGTGTGTAAAAAAATATACGGAAACCAAAAATAAAAACAATATACAAAGTAATTTATCTTTGATTGGTTTTGATGAAGATATAGCATTAAACAGGGAAAATATGATGAAACATTTTAAAAAGATGGCAAAAGATATTTGTGAAAATGATGATGAAAGAATGAATATTATATTGGAGCTTACATATGCATATAATGGAAATAGACAATTTTGTTGGGATACAATTGGCGATTTAATAGTAAATAGATTAAAAGGTGGTGATTTTAATGTACATTCTTGATGAAGAAAAATACATTAATCAATTATTGGATACATACAAAAAACCAGATGATTTATCAGTTTTATATTTAATTACTCTTATATCTAAATATTATATTAACAAGTATGATAATATTAATAATCTTGTTGATAAAGTTAAGAAAGAAATATCATTATTTAATATAAGTGGGTATCAAGAATATTTTTACGCAAGTAAAATATATAATATATGTTCAGAAATGTTTGTTGGAAATACAAAAAAAGAATTTAAGAAATTAGAATATATACCAATATATTCTAGTGATTTAGAGATTATTAATACTCTTCCATCGGATAAATATAAAAAACTTATGTTCACTCTTATAGCAAATGCAAGATATATGGATTCGAGTGGTTGGATTAATAAAAAGACAAGCGATGGCATTCGTGAAATATTCAAACAAGCAAATATATCTGGTGGTGATGATTTAAGGGATTCTATGCTACATGATTTATATAAGAATGGATATATATCATTTGCAAGAGCGAATATGAATCAAAATATTAAGATAAATCACTTTGAACATAATGAAGATGTGGTATATAAAGTTACAGATTTTAATCATCTTGGCAATCAATACCTTGGTAATTTTAAAAAAGGATACATGATGTGTAAGAATTGTTGGAAAATTATTCGTTGTACAGGTAACAAAAAAATGTATTGTAAAAAATGTGCCGAAGATATGATTAGAGAAAAAACTCGTGAAAGAGTTAGATTATTTAGAGAAAAATAAATATGTTACGAAATAGAAATCTTCAATTTAGTCAAATAAATAAGGCTATTTTGAAGATTTTTTATTATAAAAAATTGTGTATGGGATGGATAATGTATTGTTATTATTCACAAAATTGGATGCTATACACCTATTGTGTAATACATTGGTGGGATACTATCCCACCTACATTATCAAATTTGATGGAGAAAGAAGGAATATATTTTGATTAAGATTACTAAGAGTGAAATGGAGTATTTGTTAAGTAAAGGAGTTCCATATCATGAAAACGGAATTAGCGTTACGCACTCAAATTCAGGTAAAACATATTATTTAACAGAAACAAATAGAAATCTTAAGTTGCTTGGCGAATACAGTAAGTCAAGAGTAAGGAGTTAAAGGAAATGGTAAGTAAAAAGGACAAGGTTGGTGTAAGACCTGCATCAACAAGAACTATCACTGCTACGGATGTTAAGATTGTTAATGGTCAATTTGTAGATGAAGAAGGAAATATTGCTGAAAAAATTTCAGAATATATTCCTGATGATATTGAAACATTTAAGATTACGATTAAGTTTGACATCAACGATGATGAAGTAGAATAGGTGGTGTTGTATTTTGTTTAATGTAGAAGAAATCCTAAATAAATACAATATCAACGAAGAAACATATGAAGAATTATTAACTGATTGTTCTAATAAAATATGTGGTGTAACTGATTTGGACTGGTCTGAAATTGTTGATAAATATAATTTAGGAATTGCATCAGATACACTTCGTAAAGCACAGCAAGTTCCACTTGTTGGTGGTTCATTTATTCGTGATTATTACTTAAGTAAGTCTGATAAATCAGATGATACAGATAAATATAATACTGAACTACAAAGTCAGTTAAGAGAATTAGAACGCAAGAAGATTCAATATAGAGATGAAAGAAATGCATGGAATAAACAGAACTATACAGATGCTCGTATTGAACAAAAGTTTGATTATCTAGAAAATGTATTAAGTAATTTTGGAAAAATCAACTTTAAAAATACAAATAACAATCCAATTGTACAGATTAATGAGAATGAAATGATTATTTGTTTAAGCGATCTACACATTGGAGAAACATTCTCTTCAGCTTTCGGTTCGTATAATTCGGACATTGCAGTTGAAAGAATTAGTAAATATTTAGAATCTGTAAAGGAAAATGCCGAATTATATAAGGTTTCAAAGGCAAACATCGTATTATTAGGTGATAACATCTCTGGATCTATTCATCATACCATTCAGGTAACAAATAGAGAAAATGTAATTGAACAGATTAAGAAAGCTTCTGAAATTATCACATCATTCTGTTATGAATGTACAAAAATATTCAATAATGTAGATTTTTATAGTGTTGCTGGTAATCATTCAAGAATGGATAAGAAAGAAGATGCATTACATGATGAAAGATTGGACGATTTAATTGCATGGATTGTCAATAGTTCGCTCTCTCACATTGAGAATTTTAAATATATTAAGAATATTTATGACAATGGAATTGCGACATTTAATATTTGTGGAAAGAATTATGCTGCATGTCATGGTGATTTTGATGCCATGGATAAAAATGGAGTTGCTAATTTGACAATGATGTTGGGTTATATTCCATATGCAGTGTTAAGAGGGCACAATCACTACCCTGCTTTTAATGAAGTTAGTGGAGTTAAATTTATCCAGTCTGGTAGTCTTCCAGGTTCTGGCGATCAGTATACAGTCGAAAAAAGATTGGTTGGAAAACCAAGTCAAACAATTTGTATTTGTAATAATTCAGGAATTAAAGCACATATTCCTGTTGAATTATAAATTTTTATTACTCAAATAGAGAATATAAAATTGTAACATATTTTATGTTACAAATTAAATTTGTGACCTATTTTACGTCACAAAAATAAATTTAAGGAAAAAAAGGAGAAAATTAAAATGAACAGAGCAGAATTTGTAAAGGCAGTTGCAACAGCAACAAACAAGACACAGAAGGAAACCAAGGAATTAGTCGATGCTATGGCACAGATTATTGTTGACCAGTTAAAGGCTAGAGAAGAAGTTAAGGTATTCGATGGTATCACATTTGATACCAAGGATGTAGAAGCTCGTGAGAGACGCAATCCATTTACTGGTGAAACATTCATGGCAGATGCAAAGGTTAAGCCTGTATGTAAGTTTGGAAAGTCCGTAAAGGAATATTTAAACTAATATAAAATACATATAAACATATTTAAGGGTAGTGTTTTAATTAGCACTACCCTATTTTCATATATTTACCAAAGATAAAAATCTAAAAATAAATAAGAAAGAAGGTAAAATATATGAATTATGGATTTAATTACAACCCATATTACAGTCAATACTCTAATTATCCAAATTATCAAAATTATCAAAATTATCAACAAAATCAGATGCAACAACTGCAAAATCCTATGCAATCACAAGTTTCTCAGCCACAACAGTCGCAAAACTCCATACCAGGGTGGTATGTTGATGGTTTTGATGTAACAAAGTCAATAAATGCTGATATGTCTGGTAATGCAATGTTCTTTCCTAGTACAGATGGCAAGGAAATATATAAGAAACAGTTAGATATAAACACTGGTAAGTCTTTTACTTATGTTTATAAATTGGAGAACAATGTTGAACAAGCAAACAATTCTATTGATTTTACACCTATATACTCTCATATTTCTGAGGTTAAAGATGAGTTATCAACAAAAATATCTGAATTAAAAGATATGGTACTTGATAATTTAACATCTCCAAAGAAAGAAGGTGTTAAATAAAATGAATTTTAATGAATTTATGAATTCTCCACAGATTAGAAATGCCCTTTCTTCTAATGATCCTTATGGTGAATTAGAGAAATTATTTGGGAGTAATCCTTTCGCTAAAAATGTAATAAATTTAGCAAGAAATTCCAAAAATGATAAACAATTAGAAATAATTGCTAAGAATTTCTATAAAGAAAGGAATATGGATATACCTAAAATGGATAAATAAGGTCTTTATGACTTATTTATATATAAATGTGTACACATATACAAATGATAAAACCTATGCAAATAGCGTAAATAAAAATATTTACAGGAGGTTTTATTATGTTTAATTCAAATGGTTTTCCTAGTCTTTCCGACATTGCAGCAGTTACCAACAGTAATGACGGTTTCGGTGGAAATAATGGTTGGTGGGTTCTTATTATTCTGTTCGCCATTTTTGGTGGATGGGGAAATGGTTCATGGGGAGGATATGGTGCTGGTGGTGTCCAGGAAAATTATATCCTGTCTAGTGATTTTGGTCAGCTTAGTAGACAGATTGATAATGGATTTTCTGAACAGAGAGGTCAGGGCATCCAGATTGCTAATGGAATTTCTAGTTTAGGTTATGAACAGTTGGGTCAAATGAATAATATTAATACAAATATCTTAACAACTGGTAATACCCTTCAGGCTGCTGTAAAAGATTGTTGTTGCCAGACTCAGCAGAACATAAAAGATACACAGTATGCTATTGCAACAAATGCAAGTGTTATTGATCGTACGCTTTGCGATAAATTCTGTCAGACAAACTTTAACATGCAGACAAATACTAGAGACATTATTGATAATGGTCGTTCTGATACTCAGGCAATTCTCGCTAAACTTGATGCTATGGAAAATAGTCGCAAGGATGAAAAGATTGCAGAACAACAGGCAATGATTTCTGATTTGAAGTTCGCTGCCTCACAGGCTAACCAGAACAATGTTTTAATTAATACTCTCAGACCGCTTCCTACACCCTGCTACACCGTGGCAAATCCATGGGGTTGCAACTGTAACTATGGTCAGACAGTAGGTTATTTTGGTACTACAATCGCATAAAGATGCATAAGGCATAAATATAAATGGGATAATACATTTATATAGTCTTATGTGTGTATTATCCCATATTGGAAAGGGGTAATAAATATGTTTGTAGGTGTAATTGAAAATGCAACATCGGTAGCAAATACTAATATACCGATTAGAACAGAATTAAGTACAAATAGAAAAATTGTGAATAATACAACTAGTAATATTATTGAAATCAGAAAACCTGGTATTTATAAGGTAGATGGTTATCTTCAGTTAATTGGAATTGAAGGTGATGTTGATGTAACTATTTTACATGATAGTAGTCCAGTAAGAACATTAACTGTCACACTTGCTTCTGCTACTACTGTTGTGGTAGTTCCTTTAGATGATGCATTCAGATGCATCGCTGCTCAGTATCCTAATGTAGGCAATATCTCTATCAGATTAGATACTGCTGGAGTTACAGTCGATGGATTAATATCCGTTGAATATATTCAGTAGGAGGTGTTGCTATGAGTATGGAAAGATTAAAAGCAATGGAAGAAAGAGCACTTTGTTTGGCAGAACAAGGACTTAATCAAGATGTTTCATCTATTAATGCTAATGAGCTTGGCGAAATTATTGATGTATGTAAAGATATTGCAGAAACTAAATATTATTGTTCAGTTGTAAAAGCAATGGAAGAAAGTGATGAAGCAGAAAAATATATGGAGAAATATCTTCCTGAAATGGCTTATGCAAGGAATTATACTCCTTATTATGATTATGCTACAATTGGTCGTGGTGGTAGACCTAGAAGGGGTTACTCTTCTACTTCTAATGGAAATATGGGTGGTAATAATGGCTCATATATGCGTGGAAGAAGAAATTACATGCCAACATATGATATGTATGAAGACATGGACGATTATCATGATATGCTTGATGGTGAAAGTTGGAAATATAGAAGAAACTATATGGAATCAAAGTCAGCACATGGTAAAGAAAAAGATTCTCAAAAAGAATTGGATGAATATGTAAAATCATTAACTGATGATATTTTAGATATGGTTAAGAGTTCTACTCCACAGGAAAAATCAACTTTGAAACAAAAGATTACAATGTTAGCAAATAAGATTGAGTAATATGTTTTGGATAAATGGAATCCAGTGGAAAATATGTTTTGTAGATCCAGATGATTATATCTTATATGATTATTATAATGATTGCATGACTGTTGCGACTACAGATTTATATAGTCACACTATTTACATAGCAGATAATATTGATGATATCTTTTTGATAAAGATATTAAAACATGAATTATATCATTGCTATGAATTTTCTAATGTTGCATATGACTTACCGACTTGTTATGAAGAACTTGTTGCAGATTTTATGGCAACATATGGAGAAGAATTAATTGATAATGCTTATGAATTATATAAGCAAATAACCTATTACGAATGATAAATAAAATCAAATGTAATAGGGGTAAGTATGTTTTTACTTACTCCTATTTTTTATGTATTTTTAAGCCTAAAATTTATTTATTTTGGGTTGAAAAATATGTAAAAAAAGGAATAATCTATGAAGAATGAAGGAAAGATTTTCGAACAATGCTTTCAAAAATCTATACCAGATAATATTTTGGTAAAAAGATTTAATGATAATGCAGCATCATTTGGTGGAAGTGTTAATACTCGCTTCTCTTCTACTAATGAATGTGATTATGAATTATTTGATCCTGAATCAAGGACATTATATTTCTTAGAATTAAAAAGTTCTTTAAACTCACTCACTTTTTGGAGAGATGATTTTGACAAGGGAACATTTCAGATTAAAAAGAATCAGATTCTAGGATTACAAAAATTTAATAAGTATGAAAATGTTGTGTGTGGTTTGATTGTAAATTTTAGAAATACAGAATCAAATGACACATTTTTTATTTATATAGATGACTTTGTAAAATATACGAAGGAATTAAATAAAAAATCAATTAACATCAATGATGTAAAACATATGAATCCAATAAATATTGAATGTACAAAGAAAAGAACTAATTATTCTTATAATATTGAGGATTTAATTGAAAAAACAAAAATATAATCAAGAAAGGTGGTAATGGATTTGAAATTTTATGATACAAATGCATTGCTAGTATTACAAGATAAAATTTTAAGTGAATATTTTTATATTAGTTCTGTTACATTACAAGAATTAGAGAATATTAAAGTATCTAGGAATAAAGATGATGAAGTAAAATATAAAGCAAGAAAATTATTGCACATACTAGATGAACACGAATATGAATATGGTGTTGTTATATTTGATGAGACAATAGGCAATTATATTATAAATGCAGGTCTTGAGATGGACAATGATAATAAAATTATCGCTTGTGCATGTAGTATAAAGAATGATTATGATGATTTTGTATTTGTTACAAATGATTTATGCTGTAAATCAATCGCACATTATATTTGTAAATTAAATGTTGAAAGTGTTTCTAGCAGAAAAGATTCTATATATAAAGGATATAAGGAAATAAGCGGAAACACAGAAGTTATTAATGAAATAATGGCTAATATTGATTATTCAGAATGGAATGTTAATGAATATATTATTATTAACAATACAGATGACGGTTCTGTTAAAGAAATGAGATATGATGGAAGTAAATTTGTTGCATTAAAATTACCATCTTCCAAATTTATAAAAGGAAAAAATTCACTACAAAGATGTGCATTGGATGCATTGATGAATCCAGATATAACAATATGTGCAATACTTGGTGGTTATGGAAGTGGAAAAACATTTTTAGCAATGCAGATGGCATTATATTCAGTTCAAGAAAAAGGAACTCAATCTAAGATACTTGGAATTAGGGAAACTCGTGGCGAGGGAGAAGCTGTTGGGTTTTTACCTGGGACTTTAGATGACAAAACGGAGAATTTCTTTTTGCCATTAGTTCAACAGTTAAATGGTGGTGAATTTGAGCTAGAATCATTGAAACAAAGAGGAATTCTTGAATCTAATATCCCATTCTATTTAAAAGGAACAACATACAATGAGACAGTTATTATATGTGATGAGGCTGAAGATTTAACAGAATCTCAGATTAAATTGGTTGGAACTCGTCTTGGACAAAATAGTAAAATCTATTTTTCAGGTGATTATAAACAATCCGTATTAAATAAGACAACTGATAATGCATTAATTAAAATGTGTAACGAGTTAAAAGGTGACAAGCATTTTGCATGTGTATGTTTGAATGAAGATGTAAGATCTGAAACAAGTAAATTATTTGCAGACTTGTTTGAATAAATATGTAAGGATTAAAAGGAGAAGTATATGGAAATTTTATTACCAAATAATATTTTGAATGGAGATGGGAATAATCCATATCCAAGTCCAGAAGAATATACTTACTGGAGATGTAGAGAAAATAGAACATTCTTTGTTGACTATGAAATTGGGGATATGTATGAACTTGTTGAATTGTCAAAAGTAATTATTCAGATGAATTTTGAAGAAAGAAATATTCCAAAGGAAGAATTAAAACCTATTTATATCTTTATTCACTCTTTCGGTGGAGATGTTTATCAAGGAAATTTTTTTGCTGATTTATTAATTTCGAGTAGAATTCCTATTGTTACTGTTGCTATGGGAACAGCAATGTCTAGTGGATTTATTATCTTTCTTGCTGGACATAGACGTTATATGTTTAATCATAGTCAGTTGTTATGTCATGAAGGATATTCAACAATTCAAGGAACCGCATCTGAAGTTGAACAGGCTCAGAAGAATTATAAGAGACAACTTGAAGATATGAAAGCATATGTATTAAGCAGAACAGAAATGGACGAAAAGACATTTAATAAGAATAAATCAAAGGATTGGTATCTTACTAAGGAAGAAATAGAGAAATATAAGATTGCTACTGTTATTAGTAGTTTTGATGAAATTGTTTAATTAGCATGGAGAGTAGTAAAACTACTCTCCTATTTATATAGCTGGCGGCAGGTCGGAATTTGACTGTGTTTCATAGGCATGGGTAACTAGGTTCGACTCCTAGGCGTAGCTACTATTATATTATATGAAAGGAGTAATGTTATGAAAGAAGGAAGAACTACAGTATACAACAAACACACTACTCCTGAGAAACTTGGACAGTGTAATAAAGAAAATATTGAGTTAATGAATGATTTTTTAGATTATTTAGTTAGTATAGACAGATCTAAAAAAACAATTGTTAACTATAAAAATGATTTAGAAATATTTATGATTTGGAATTTAGAATACAATAATAATAAATTCTTTATAAATATTTCAAAAAGGGAATTCGCAAAATTTCAAAAACATACTTTGGAAGAATGGAGTTGGTCTTCAAACAGAATTCGTAGAGTAAAATCTGTAATTAGTTCATTAAGTAACTATATAGAGAATATGTTGGATGATGAATATGAAAATTATCGTTCTGTAATAAAGAAAATAGAATCTCCTGTCAAAGAAAATGTTAGAGAGAAAACAATTTTTACAAAAGAAGAATTACAGAATTTACTGGATATTCTAGTAGAAAAAGGTAAATTAGATCAAGCATGTATGTTATCAATGTGCATGAGTAATGGAAGAAGAAAATCTGAACTACCAAGAATGAAAACAGAATATTTCAAAGATGAAAATATTATATATGGTTCTTTATTTAGAACACCTGAAACAGTAACCACGAAAGGTCGTGGCTCTAAAGGTAAGCAATTGATTATTTATACTTTAGAGAAACCATTTAGACCATATTTAGATTTATGGATGAAATATAGAGAAGAAAACAATATAGAATCAGAATGGTTAATACCACATAAGGTTGATAATAAATATGTAGATGAACAGATTACTATATCAACTCTTGATAGTTGGGCAGATTCATTTAGTAAAATTTTAGGAAAACCATTTTATTGGCATTCTCTTAGACATTATTTTACAACAAGTTTATCTGAATCGAATATTCCAGATAGCGTTATTCAAGATATTGTTGGTTGGAGTTCTGCTGATATGGTTAGATTGTATGATGATACATTAGCAGATGCTAAATTTGGAAAATATTTTGGAGAAGATGGGATTAAGAATGTAGAATCTGGTTCTTTATCAGATTTATAACAAGGTAACTCTGTGTCTTTTCTGTTAGTCAAGACCAAAATCTCGTCAAGAGTTTTGAACGGAACAAACTGTATACCTTTATGATATATGGATTGTGAGTTTTAGGAGAACGAGTTTTAGTAATCGGTTGCCCATATACATATCATGCATTTGACATTAGAAAGTGTGACTTCGCTAATGAGTAAGGAATGGGAAATACCAAAGGGCATGATGAATTTCTGTAAGTCTTAGCACACTAATTTGTCGCTCCGTCCAGGAACGAGCCATGGCGAAACTTATTGGTGTGTGATTTGGTATTAAATAGAGGTTCTGTCAGTAAGCCTACCAAAAGACTGACGTTTAAAAGAGTTATTAATTTAACAATCGTGGTTAATTACCACAACAAAGACAACGCTCTTTACGAGCAGAATTGAATGAAGAACTTTACACACCTCTCTTCTCTCCCATTAAATGAGTTGATGTGCACAATGTAAAGTCGTTTGAACAAAAGAAACAGACTGACCACGCAGTATATTAGTGGGTAGCGAAAGGCTTGATGGGTAAAATGTTTCTTTCCAAGAAAATGGTCATATACGATGTTAATTCTATTGCTGAGAGTGTTTTCTTATTTTCTAGTGTTGCGAATACTAAAATTCATGCCTTTGACTTGGTTGCAAACGAGTCATTGTTTGTCGCATTGGGCATTGTACAGTGTCCGGGCACCTATATCTGCGACTAATAAATGGAACAAGGGAACTCCAGGGTGAACTCCCTGCACACATGGGTTGAGCCATGTGACCAGCTCTCTTAGCTCAGTACGGTTAGAGCACTTGACTGTTAATCAAGGTGTCCTTGGTTCAAATCCAAGAGAGAGCGTTCAATCAAATATAAGATTGATTTAGGAAGAGTAAATACTACTCTTCTATTTTATTGGAATTTTTTATTTAATTTTGGAGAATTATATATTGCAGTAGAGATAAGGAAGTCATGAGCCTTATTTATGAGAGTCCTACCTACCTCTCTTCTACTGCATTTTAAAATTGTTGTAGGTAGTGAAAGTAGGTATAAATATGAACAAAGATGAAAATAATAAAAAATACTCTGTATATCTTTTAACAAATTTAATTAACAATAAAAAATATTATGGAATAACTTCACAAAAACCAGAAACTAGATGGAATAATGGTAATGGATATAAGGATACAACATATATTGGTAAAGCAATTAGAAAGTATGGCTGGGATAATTTTTCTCATGAAATTTTGTATTCAAATATTTCTAAATGCGAAGCACAATTATTAGAAATAAAATTAATTGAAGAAAATGATACATTAAATCCTGAAATTGGATATAACCAACAACCAGGAGGAAATCTTAGTAATCTAGGTGTGAAATTATCAGATGAAACTAGACAAAAAATGTCTGATAGTCGGAAAGGAATAAAAAATCCTTTTTGGGGAAAACATTTATCTGAAGAACATAGAAAAATGTTAAGTGATATCGCCAAGAAAAGAATCGGAGAAAATCATAATATGTATGGTAAACATCATACAGAAGAAACTAAGCAAAAACTGAGTGAACAACGAAAAGGTAAAAATGGTAAATATATTGCCAATTCAGAAACAGTAATTTGCATAACAACTAATCACATATATGAATCCATATCATTAGCAGAAAAAGATAATATTGGATGTGAATTAAAAGGAAGATTAAATAATATTATTCACATGAGTGGCAAAAATGATGATGAGTATTTTGGATTGATTTGGATGAAATATGATGAGTATTTAAAATACTCAAAAGAAGAAATAGATGAATTAGTTAAACAATGTAAATATGACCATGACTATAGAGTTATATGTTTAAATACAAAAGAAATATTTAATTCATGTAGCGATGCATTGAAAAGAAAAAATATAGATGGCTATGAAGAAAATCTTCGTAGAGCATGTCACACAAAAAATCATATCTATCATTATGATGAAAATGGTGAACCATATAGATGGATGTGTTATAGAGAATATGTAAAAGAATTTGGAGAAGTGGCTTAAATTGTCACTTCTTTTTATTTGGATTAAAAGGAATGAGGTGAAAATATGGCTTACATGATTCAAGCCAAAACTGAAGATGAACTTAAAGGTGTTACATTAACAATCCTCAAAAAGGATTATATAAAACTTTCAGAGTTTTATAATAAAATTATGAATCATGATGTAATATATTGTAGTTTTTGTGATGATTGGATTTCTTCAAATAATTTTTATACATCAAAAAAAACTAAAGATGGAATAAATCATTGTGGATGTAAGTCATGTTTGTTAGATCAGGCTACTGATTTTGATAAGAAAACTAAAATAAGATTGGATAATAGAGAAAAAACAATTAATGTATTTAAATTGTTAGATATACCATTCATAGAAAGTGTGTATAAATCTCAATTACAATTATTAGCAGATGATGTTGCTGAAAAACAAAGAACTACAGCATATCAACAATTATTAACATTAACTCGTTCGCTTCCGCAATATAAAGGAAAAACATTTGCAGATTCAGAATTTGATGTTGATTCTGATCAAGCATTAGAAAAAGAAGAAACAAAAATTATTCAAAAGACTTTAAAATCTGCTAAAAAGAGATTTGGAACAAATTATAATCAAGAAGAGCTAATGTTCCTTGAAAATGAATATCAAGATTGGACAAACAGATATCCATGTGATAACAAATCTCAAGAATTACTATTTAAAAGAGTTTGTTGCAAAGAACTAGAAATTGATAATGCCCAAAAAAATGGCAAAGATACAAAGGATATGGATGCTACTCTTCAAAATCTTTTAGGTAGTTTAAATATAAAACCAAATCAAAAAACATCTTCTGAACTTACTGATAATTTAACATTTGGACAATTAATAGATCGTTGGGAACAAGAAAAACCAATTCCTGAACCAGAAGGTGAATTTAAAGATCCAGATAAAATTGGATTATTAATAGATGTATTTTTTAAAGGGCATCTTTCTAAAATGATGGGATTAAAAAATGCATTTTCTACTACATATGAAAAATTCATTTCAAAATATACAGTAAAAAAACCAGAATATGACGAAGATACTGATTCGGAAGCTTTATTTGATAAAATATTTGGACAGAAAGCTGAAGAGGAGGTATAAATTATGCCTCAAATTAAAACGCAAATTGAAATAGAAAAAGATAAACAAGAAAGGATAATGGAAACAGTTGCATGGAGAGCTGGTTATTATAGAGCAAATCCACATCGTTATGTTTCAGAAGTACTTGGTTTATCATTAAAATGGTTTCAACAGATATTATTATGGGCAATGATGAATTACAATTTTGTAATGTATTTAGCCGCTAGAGGACAAGGAAAAACTTATTTAACTGCACTATTCTGTTGTGTTCGTTGTATTTTGTTTCCAGGTACAAAAATAGTTGTAAGTTCTGGGACATTAAAACAGGCAAATGAAGTTTTATTGAAAATACAAGACGATTTTATGAAACAATCTTCTATCCTTCGCTCAGAGATTGAAAAATGCAATATAGGACAAAATGATGCATCAATATATTTTAAAAATAGTTCATGGATTAAAACAAGAACTAGTTCTGAAAATTCTCGTTCTGCAAGAGCAAACTGTATCGTTGTTGATGAATTTAGAATGGTAGATGAAACTGTTATTAATACAGTTTTAAGAAAATTCTTAACAAGTCCTAGACAACCAAAATATTTAAGAAAACCAGAATATGCTCATTTGCAAGAAAGAAATAAAGAAATATATATGTCTAGTGCATATTTTAAAAGTTCTTGGGCATATAAAAAGGCTCAGAGTTATACATTAAATTTTTTTGATGATACAAAAAAATATTTCATAGTAGGATTACCATATCAAGTGTCAGTTCGTGATGGTTTGCTCTCACGATCTCAATTAGAAGATGAAATGAGTGAAGCTGATTATAATGAACTTGTCCAACAAATGGAAATGGAATGTCTGTGGTTTGGAGATACTGATGGTAGTTTGTTTAAATTTGATGAGATAGATTCTAGACGAAGAATTAAAAAGGCTTATATGCCACTTGAATTTTATAGGGAAATAGGTCAAATTCCTAAGGTAAAATCAACAGAAAAACGAATCCTTTCATTAGACGTTGCACTTATGAAATCTACAAAAAAGAAAAAGAATGATGCTGCTGCATTATTTATTAATGATTTAATACAGGTTAATGATACTGCATATCAATCTAATTTTGTATATGCAGAGACTTGGGAAGGATTAACAACTGATAAACTTGGAATTATTACAATGAGATATTTTTATGAATACAACTGTACAGATTTAGTACTGGATACTAATGGTCTTGGATTGGGAGTGTACGATTTTATTATAAAAGACCAATATGATGAAGTTACTGGAAAAACATATAAAGCCATTACTTGTATTAATGATAAAGACATGGCTTCCAGATGCAATGTTCAAGATGCTACAAAGGCAGTATGGTCTGTTAAGGCAAGTTCGAGTTTTAATAATGAAATATGTGTATTATTAAGAACCGGAATACAAAATGGTAAAATAAATTTCTTAGTTCAGGATCAGGATTTAGATAATATTATCTCTGATTATTATAAAGGATATAATAAATTAACTCCAACAGATAAGGCTAAATTACAATTATCATATGTCCAAACAACATTAATGGTATATGAATTGGTAAAACTTGATCATGAAATTAAAAATGGAAATATTAGAGTATTTGAAAGTTCTGATATGAGGAAAGATAGATACTCTAGTGTTGCATATTCTTATTGGTGTGCTTGTCAATTAGAATATAAATTAAAACCAAAACAAAATAATACAAATAATTTAGTTAGTCTCTTACCTATTAAACAAGGATATCGTTCTAGGTAAGAGATTTTTATATACAAATAAATTACAAGGAGGTAGCCAGTTATGGCAACAAAAAAAACTAGTGCTAATGGCACTTCCAATAGACCAAGTGCAGCAGAAATGCGTGATTGGTTTGAAAAAAATAAAGGAAGACTTGAGAGATTTGAAGATGCTAAAGATGCTTTATTAAATTTAAGAAGTATTAGTAAAGACACAAGATACAGAACAGTTCAGAAAATCACAAAAGAAGATTTAAAACGTTATCTTGAAAATCCTAATAATTACGAAGAAGAACTTAGAAATATTTCTAGATAT
This sequence comes from Candidatus Colivicinus equi, assembly GCA_018064825.1. GTDB lineage: Bacteria > Bacillota_I > Bacilli_A > Erysipelotrichales > Erysipelotrichaceae > Colivicinus > Colivicinus equi. The sequence goes on along the minus strand of JAGHUL010000014.1, from coordinate 4,004 downwards.
CTTGTTACTCGTTGTCAAATTTATTATAGATTAATTAAGTATTATGCTAATATGTTCAGACTTGATGCAAGAAGCGTTATCCCTAATTACTCTCTTATTGAAGACAATGATAAAGATGCAGTTCTTGAATCATATGAGTCTACATTAAAGATACTTGATAAAATGGGATTACAACTTGAATTTTTGAAAGTATATACAATATGTATGATTGAAGATGTTTATTACGGTGTAAAATATTTTGATGAAAATTCTAATTTTGGAAATTCATTATTCTTATTACAAATGCCACCACAGTATTGTAAACTTCAAGGAATTTTTCCTAATGGAACTTTAGCATATTCTCTTAATATGGATTTCTTTAAAAGAAATAAAGATTTATTAGAATTGTGGGGAGAACCATTTCAATCAATGCAGAAACAATATGATAAAGATGGAATTAAATGGGTTTTAATGCCACAAGAATATTCTGTATGCTTGAAATTCAGAATTGAAGATTTAGATTTAATCTTAAGTCCTTTTGCTGGACTGTTTAATGCTTTACTTGGACTACTTGAATTAGAAGATCTTGAAGATATTGCTGCAGAACAAGAAATATATAAATTACTTGTTGCTACAATTCCAACCATTCAAGGAACTGAAGATCCTAATGATTTTGCTGTAGATCCTGCAATTGCTGTAGATTACTTTAATAAAATGTGTGATGCTCTTCCATCTTATACAGATGCAATCATATCTCCTATCCCAGTTGATTATATAAGTTTTGATAAGAATAGAGCATCAAATGATATTAATAAAGTTCAGAATGCAACCAAGACAGTTTTGAATACATCTGGTGGCTCTCAAGTTCTTAATTCGGCTGATATTTCATCATCTTCTGGATATGAAGCAACATTTAAATTAGATACGGAATTTGCATTGTCTTCTCTTCTGCCACAGACAGAAAGACATGTTAATTATTGGATATCTCAATATACAAACAATCCTGCCAAAGTTAAATTCTATGATGTATCTACTTATACAATCAAACAGTTTAGAGAAGAATTATTAGAAAATGCACAGAATTCTTTACCTACAAAATTAGCCTTGGCATCAATGAGTGGATTATCTGAATTAGATGCTCTTGCACTTAATTTCTTAGAAGAAGATGTATTAGGATTGGCAGATAGATTTTCTCATCCATTGTCTACAAGTTACACTCAATCAAATAATGATGGTACTAAAGATGTAGATGACTTATCAGATGAAGGAGAACTTACAAGAGACAAGGATAAGAATGGTTAATAATGGAGTAAATGGAAATGGAAAAATTTAATTTTGTACGAACAATAGATTCTGATACCAAGAAACTATTGATTTCACAAGGATTTAAGATTGTTTCAGATGATGGAACATGTGCAACATTTATAAATGAGTCAAATAAGTTAAATTTTGATTCTATTGATAAATCAAAATTACAATATACAAATATGTTATGTATCTAAACTCCTCTTCTATTGAGGAGTTTTTATTATATATAAAAACTTTCAGGAAAGGAGGAACAATATAAAAAAATGTCTAAACGTTTATTATATTTAGAAGATTTATATAACTTTTATTCTAATTATAAGAAATCAACTCACTTTAGCTCTGAAAATAAAGAACCCATCGTTGTTCAAGTAGGTGGAAAATTAGAATTTGATTCTAATAATAATGATGAAGAAGGACTTTGTAAGGTTCATCTTCAAGCATGTCATACAGAATTAAATGTTAATCAGAGTTATATTGAAAAATCAATTATGGAAAAGGCACTTCCGTCTTTTAAGAATAGACCAATTTTAGGCTATATACATACAGTAAATGGACAACCAGAATTCTACTCTCATAATATGCATATGGAAGATGATGAAGTTGTATATGATGAAGTTCCTGTAGGAATTATCCCAGAATCATGTAATGCACAAATTGTATATGATGAAGAAAAGGATAAATCATATGTTGAAATAGATGGATATATTTTTGAAGAATATTCGAAAGCAAAAGAAATATTGGAACGAGAAAGTGAATGTTTCGTAAGTGTCGAACTTGCGATTAGAGAACTTTCATATAATGCGAAAGATAAATATCTTAATATTGAAGACTTTTTCTTTAGTGGTGTAACAATATTAGGAAAAACACCAGAAGGAGAAAATGTTCAACCTGGAATGCAAGGTTCTAATATTAAACTTGCAGACTTTAGTGAATCAAAAAATAGTTTATTCGCTAATAAATTAGATTCATTGACGAGTAAAGTAGATTTACTACTCTCTCGCTTTGATACATATAAAAATTCAAAGGAAGGAGGAAATGATTCACAGATGAGTAAATTTGAAGAACTTTTAAATAAGTATAATAAAACTGTAGAAGATATTGATTTTGATTACGAATCAATGTCTGACGAAGAGTTGGAAGCAAAGTTTGCAGAATTATTCGATGAAGAAGGTGAAGAAGAATCTGAAGAAACACTTGAAGAAGATACTCCTGCTCCTTTAGATTTGGGTGATGAAGATGGTGTACCACCAACTTCAGAAGAACCTGCTACTGGCGAAGATGAAGAAGAGGTTGCAGTTGATACAAATGATGAAATCAAAAAGAAACAGTATTCTACAATTAAGGGATATGAATTATCTCATGATGATATTCGTTATGCACTTTATAATCTGTTAGCTTCATATGAAGAAGCAGATAATGAATGGTATTTTATAGAAAATGTTTATGATAATCATTTTGTATATAGTAACTGGTCTGGTGAAAAAGTATATGGACAGAACTATTCTAAAGATGGTGATAATGTCTCATTTGATGGTGAAAGGTTTTCTTTACATCGTGAACTTTTAACAGATGCAGAATATGTAGAACTTCAGTCTATGAGAGCAAATTATGCAGCACTTGTAGAATTTAAGGAAACAATTGAAAAGAATGAACTTCATGCACAGCGCGAAAGCATTCTTTCAAATGAAAGATACTCTTCTATTTCTGAAAAGGATAAAGATGGTAATTTTGTTAATAAAGATTTTGCAAAATTATATTCTGAAATGGACAACTATTCTCTTGAAGAATTAGAAAAGGAAGTAAAAGTAATATTTGCTGATAATGTAAATATTGAAAATTTCTCTGCAAAAGAGAATAAAAATAGTATTAAAGTATTTGCCAATGTAAACAAGAATAAGAAAGATAGTCGTTATGGCAACTTGTTTAGTGGCAAGTAATTAATAATAAATGAATAATCTTTTATTTAAAACTTTTATGCCAAAGCATAAAAGTTTTTTATTTTGGAGAATTTATATTTAGGTTGGGTGGATAACCCATTAAATAGAAAATAGGATGGCTAACACTCTCCTATCTGTGCCTTCTTTTTACAAAGGAGGAATATAGTATGAGTTATAACAAAACAAAATATCTAGATTCTGATTATCCACATTTATTAAAATATATTGTAAATGAGTGTGATTATCATTGCACAAAAACATGTAAAAAATATATTAATGTTAAATGTATTGGTTGTGGGAAAATATATCAAAGAAGAGTTGTTGATTTTGTAAAAGCAGGTCATGTAACTTGTCCATTATGTTGTGATGGATTTTCATATCCTGAAAAACTAATGTCTAATATTCTAAATAGTATTGAAGTAGATTTTATTTATCAATTTGAACCAGATTGGCTTACTCCATTTAAATATGATTTTTTTATAAAACCAAATATCATAATAGAGATGGATGGTGGTATGGGTCATGGATACAATAATACAACAGATAATATAGATATATATAAGGATTCCATAGCTTCTAAATATGGAATGAAAATAATAAGAATTGATTGTAATTACAAAAATGACAGATTTGAATATATTAAAAAATCTATTATTAGTAGCGTTGGTGATCTATTAGATTTGTCATGTATTGATTGGAATGAATGTAATATAAAATCTTTAGAATCTAAAATGATAGAAACAATTGATTGTTATAGAAATGTATCAAAATATGTATCTG
>JAGHUL010000102.1 GCA_018064825.1 Candidatus Colivicinus equi | reverse complement strand
AAGAAGTTGCTTTAGAAAAAATAATGCAAAATAACCTTCATTAGTCTTGTAATAGGTGTAAACTATTACTGTGGCAGTTAAGACTAAGGATATATTAGAGGGTAATATTTTAAAGCAATTAGTGCTTTTATTTTTGCCTGTTTTTATTGGTTATTTATGTCAACAACTATACAATACAGTCGATGCAATTGTCGTAGGTAAATATATTGGTAAACAGGCTTTGGCAGCCGTAGGTGGTTCGACGGGCACTTTGATTAATCTACTCGTGAATTTCGTTGTAGGGCTTGCCGCCGGTGTTACGATAATCATCGCTAAATATTATGTAAGAAGACAATATGAAGAAGTAGGAGTCTGTGTCAAAACAGGCTTTTTCTTGTCTATTGTTTTGGGTTTAATAATTACTGTTGCTGGCATCGGTTTATCTAGCTGGATGCTTTCTTTAATGAATGTTCCAGAAGATGTTTTTGCATATTCTTTAACTTATATGCGTATCTATTTTGTAGGTATGATTCCAACGCTTGTTTATAATGTCGGAGCTTCGATACTTAGGGCAATTGGTGATACTAAGAGACCATTATATTTCTTAATATGTGCGTGTTTAACAAATATGGAATTAGACGTCTTATTTGTGAGAGTGTTTAATTTGGGCATTGTAGGTGTTGGTATCTCAACTGTTATTTCTCAGATTGTCAGTGCTGTATTAATCTTATTGGCTTTTTCTAAGAGTCCAGAATGTTATCATTATTCACTTAAAGAATTTGGCTACGATGGGGCAATGCTTAAAGATATCTTAAAGATTGGTTTACCTTCAGGTATTCAATCTGTTTTATATAGTGTTTCTAATGTTTCAGTACAAGCTGCTGTTAATACTTTTGGTACTGATACTATTGCTGCTTATACAGCATTCGGTAAGATTGATGCTTTGTATTGGAATTTTGAAGCAGCAGTAGGTGTTGCCGTAATGACGATGGTTGCTCAAAACTATGGGGCTGGTAATGTGAATAGAGTTAAAAAGATTGCGAATTTATCATTACTATTCTATCTTGTATTTGCGATAATTATCTCTGGTGGTTCTTATATTTTTGCGGAACCAATCTTAGGTTTATTTACTGATGATGCTGCTGTTGTGGCTATTGGTTTGAAGATTACAAGGTTTTTATCTTTGACTTGGTGGTTATTTGCTTTTGTGGAGGTTTATTCTTCTACTATAAAGTCTACCGGTCATTCTTTACAGTCAATGATTATTTCGGCTATTGGTATTTGTGTTGTTAGAATGTTATGGCTATCTTTATATGATTTTAAGAGTGTAAATGAGGCTTTATATTGTTACCCAATTTCTTGGGCAATTACAGCAGTGGTATTTATTATTTATTATTTTTCAAACAAGTGGATAGATTATGAGCAAATTAGAAACTAGGACAATCTTATTAACGTCTTTATTCAATATCGCTTCATCTTTAGTGTCGAGCTTTGTTTCGGTATATTTATTTGTCTATGCCGATTCTTTAGTCATCATGGCATTATATACAATCATTAGAATTAGTTTATTCCCACCTTTCTTTATTATTGGTTCTAAGATTGCGAAAAAGATGCCTTTTACAGTAACGTTTGCGATTGGTTTGTGTTTGATTACTTGTTCATTAGCGTATGCCTTAACAGCGACAAGACTGTTTGAAATGAATAAGTATTTTGTCTTAATTGCAGCTTTTATTACAGGTATTGGTGAAGGCTTCTATTACTTTAGTTCTAATACATGTGTTCAAATTGTTTCTACTCCAGAAACTAGAGCAAGATTCTTTTCTTATTTTGGAACTTTCGGTAATATCTCTAATTTCATTGCGCCTTTTATCGCAACGTTCATTATTAGTTCTGCACACAATGATATGCTTGGTTATCGTAGAATATTGTATCTAACGGTATGTATTTATATCGTGGTTGTTTGTATTGCGATAACTTTACACAAGAAGTCTGATGATAGAGATGTTAAACTTAGTGAATGTTTTAAACTGACAGATGAGAAATGGCGCGGTCATCAGATTGGCGTCTTCTTCTATGGTTTGCATAATTCTTTATCATTGATATTAATAAACTTAATTGTTTTTAAAGCTGCAGGAACCGGTGGATCTTATTCAAAGCTACAAACTTTCTTTGCCTTATTTACAGCCTTGTCTTATTTCTTGGTTACCAGAAGATTAGATCGTAAGAATATTAATGGTATTTTTAATGTCGGTGTTATATTAAAGTCTTCTGCAACTATCGTTTTAGTTTTACTTAATAATGTTTATGGGGCAATCTACTATGGTGTCGTGAATGCTTTAGCACAAGCTTTCTATGACAATTCATATAACTATCTATCAGCTTGCGCTATTGGAAGATTCCCTGAAGAGATGACGGCAAGAGTAGTCGCAAGAGAAACAGTACTATCAATTTCAAGATGCATTGGCATGGCTTTTATTATTTTGTGTTCTAAATTAATGAGCGAAGATATTTACTTAAAAGTATCAGTTATTACCTTGTCTTTAGCACCAATAGTTGTGAACAGAATATTACTAAAATACAAATGATATACTAACAATATAGACGGAGGTTTCATATGAAAAAGATTATTATCTTAGTTCTTTCTATTTTATTTGTTGTTTGTCTTGGTGGTTGCAAACAAGAAGATAGTACTGAACAAATGAAATATGAATTAGAAAATTATATTGCGAAAGCTGCTTCTAAACCAAACAAAAAAACTAATACAATTTTTGGTACAAAATTGTATGAATATGCGGATGTGTTTGGTGATTTGATATATGATGGCTTAGATCTTACTGGTCTAGAACAAATGAATGTACGTTATGGTTCTGATGGCTTTGGTGACGCACAAATTGGTGGTGGATGTTCTATCACTTTTGCGAAGTATATTGATGGCACAGTTGGTGCTGTTAGAAACATGGATTTGCAATTATCAAAATTCTGTTCTTATGAATTGTTTATTAATCCAGGGGAAAATGTAACTTATCCTACTTGGGCTATTGCGTATACTGGCACGGATGAAAAGTCATCATATGAAGTAGCTAGAGACGGAATCTCAATCGACAGATTTAATCAACTTCCATTTACGGCAACAGATACAATGTCATTTGGTTATGATGCGTATGGTGATAGAGCTTCACTATATTGTGCAGTATTAATGAGATCAGATGAATTAGATGAAAATGGTAATTATAAATGGGTATGTAAAGGAACATGTCCTGGTGCCCCTATAAGATGTGCAACGCAATCTGCTCCTACTTTGATTGCTGCAAACTGTGTCACTATCGACCAAGCTTTAGCTTATGTTGGTGCAGTAGATGAAACTTATAGACGTATTTTCCCATCTATAGATCCTACATTAGATGTATATACTTTCAATATTGAAACAGAAAATATGTCTAATCACTGGTTTGAAGTTATTGCTATGGAAGATGCAACTGGTAGACATGGCGTTCTAGAATTTATTGATGATAAAGCTATCTGGCATGAAGGTATTGATTATTCATTTAATTTCTTCCTACAAGATGACTATCTATATAACGAAGATGGAACATTTAAGGAACAACATGGCGCTGGTATTGGTAGATACAAAGCTACAGTTCCATATTTAGACGAAATAGGCACTATTGCGGAACACGTTGCATTAATGGAAGGCGTTTCTTATTCTCATATGACTTTCTATAATGAAGAAGATGATTACGTTGGTTATGACTATCATGGAAAGCCAGTAGACTGGAGAAGTGAATATACTGGTACAAATGTATTTAGAGCTTATAACAAGTATCATAATATTTTACATTTAGATACTAGTGAAGCAGATAAAAAGTATCCACTATATGCTCATTATTTGGATACTGATACAAATCAAATAGTATTGATTAGTTCATACGATGAATATGCAGCAAATGAAGATCATCTACAAGTAATATATGATATGAACTATGTCTTAGCTGAAGAGAATAGAGAAGAAGTAATGAACTTTATTAGATGGTCTGGTTGCTTCTATAGTGGTTTATCTGCATCAGAAATTAAGTCAACTAATTCAGCTTGGCAAACATATTTCAGAGT
>JAGHUL010000088.1 GCA_018064825.1 Candidatus Colivicinus equi | reverse complement strand
AGTAGAAAATAATCCCGAGTTGATGTTAAAAGTACATTTAGCGCCGTATCTATCTAATATATCAATTAATTTTTTATCTTGTGTAACGCCGTCATCAAAACTAAAGGTAACAATTTTGTTTTTTGATGGATGCGAAGAATTGTTATTTATCATAATCTTATTATAATCTTTATGTAAGGAGATCATGACTATGAGCAAGAAAAAGATATTGTTTTTAACTGATTTGAATTATCCTGCAAAAGCACGTACATTTTATGGAGCGGAAGACGTATTTTTAACTAGTAGGTTGCGTAAGGAATTTGATTTGGCAATTTGTGATGTTCCTAGTGTACAAAGTTTTGAAGACAATGCTGATTTAATAGTTGTTCGTAATATTGGTGCTGTTTCTTACTTTCGTGATGAATATCATAATTTTAGAAAAAGAGTCAAAGAGAAGAAACTAAATATCTACAACGAGTTCACTGGTATTGGTGATCAAATTGGAAAGCAATATCTTATTGATTTTTCAAATGCTGGTTATCCAGTAATTCCTTCTGTTGATAAAATGTCCGATTTACATAAGCTCGGTGATAACAAAAGATATTGCATCAAACCAAAAAATGGAGCTGATTCCAATGGCATATCATTTCCTTACAAAGATGAACTGATGCATATGGACTTGCCTGATGGCGAATATATCATCCAGCCTTGGATAGATTTTACTTATGAAGTATCATTCTATTTCATTAATGATAAATTTGAATATGCAATGTATGCTCCTGATAAGAGCAAACGTTGGGAATTAAAACCTTATTCATACAACAGCGAAGATATTGTATATGCGAACAAATTCATAAATCTTAGTCCTGTTAATAAAGGCATACAAAGGATAGATGCCTGCAGAACAAAAGATGGAAGACTCATGTTGATGGAACTAGAAGATTTAAACCCATATCTGTCGCTAGATCTTTTACCTGAAGATACTAGAGAGAGGGTTATTGCCGATATAATTACAGCACTAAAGGAAATGCTGTGATGTCTTCAAAAGCACAATAAATATACATAAAAAACATTACACACTATAATAATTATGTGAATAAAAATGTCATCCCTGAAGATTTTACTTTATCTATGGCTGTATTTGATGGCTTGCCAGTTATATTTTTTTGTATTGGTATCCTTTTGATTAGCGCAAAATTTACTAGTCCTCTTTTCTTAGCTGGTGGCATTCTGTGCTTCTTTGCGGGATTATGTAAAGTCTTATGGAAAATCATTGTTGTACTAAAAAAGAAGAATATTTGGTTTTTGTTTATGCAAATGCGCACAACGATGCCTATTGGTTTTGCAATGATTATCATATCGCTTATCATCAATTATAAAAGCATAAATATAAATAATCTATTTAACATTATTACCACTACACCTCAATTAATATTTTTTATTTTAGGTGCTGTTGGAATGATATTGATGACTGTTTTTGCTTTTACTTTAGATGGCAAGAAAGCTAAAAATAATTGGCTTGAACAGACTGTCAATTGCATAGCGCAATTATGTTTTTTGATAGGAATAATATTAGCTATATGAGCAATATAAAATTAGAAATCACTACTCCTTCAATAGAAGAAAGAACAATATGTCCAAGAAGGCATTTTAATGTTCAAGGAATAATTACAGGAAATATTCCAAAGGACAGTAAGTTTAAAGTTGAACTATTTGATGAAAATAATAATCTAGTAAGATATGTTTATTCTACAAGAATTAATAACCCAAATACTTTTTACATGCATCCTAGCTTAACTAAATATCAAGAATCAGAAGATCCAGGATATACCAAATTAAAAGAATTTGGTTTTCCAGAGTTAATAGTAGAAGATATTAATAATCCATATGATAGTTTAAGAAAAGCTAATATAAAATGTTATTTCACCGAAACGTTTTTTAAGGCTGTAATTGTTTCTGCGACCAATCAAAGCCATGGCGCTATTTTTGATGATGGAATAAATTATGTTGATGAAAACGGTTATGAATACGATTATTTAAAAGAAGGCAAATATTCAATAGTTTGTAGTCTATTTGATAAATCGAACGTTTTATTAGCTAGTGCTAATACTGATATCCAAATTGTGCATAAAGATAACTTATTATTGTGTAGATTCAATCCTAAAGCGCACAAGGAAAACATGTATCACTGGTCTAAGGAAAATAACTTTACTATTATTAACGATACTATTCCAGGCTATCTAGAATCTTATACTGGTAACTGGTATTATCATTTGGGTCTATTAAAGATGTATCGAAGCAATGATATTACTACATATATTGAAGGTAAGATTCACATGTTCATATATTGTATTGATGAGTCTTCAACATCGTATGCTACAGAATTGGCTTATCTACAAAGTAAAAGTAAATTGGTCGATGACATTAGTTTTTATTATTACGATATTGGTGAAGCCGTTATTCATAGTAAAAAAGGCGCTATTAAAAAGTTTGCAGATGATGAAAATATCAAAGTTTGTAGAATTGATATAGTAAATGATTTAGCGAGAGAAAACATCTTTAATCTAAATGAAGAATCATTAATTGATGTTATTACAGATTTGAATGATATTCATATTAAAGCTCAAAAGATTGCGATAAGTGGTGTTATTAAACCCGTTCAATTAAACCCTGACGATTTTATCTTACAAGATGACAACACTTATGAAGTTATAAATAAAATAAGTAAAATTAGATATTATCTTGAAGATATAATATTTGAAAAAGAAATCGCTTATCAAAGAATCATTGATGGCATCAAGCAAGAACCATCGGTATATGAATTCTATAATCTACTAGATATAGATAAGAAATATCAAGGCAAAGAAATAGAAATAAAGATAGAATGTTTTGATATGAAAGGTTCTAAGATAGGGAACGCAAGTTATATAAAAATGAAGGTAGACTAATGTCTACCTTTCTAATAATTTAATAATTGATTTTTTATAAATCTTATATGGATGTTCTCTTAACGATAGGTTGAATTTGTTAGAACCTGTTAAGACGGTTTGCGGATGGCTAAATTCTCTGAAGCCCCACTCTCCGTGATATGCACCCATTCCAGAATGACCGGTGCCATTAAATGGAACACCTTTAACTGTCATTTGAAGACACACTTCATTGATACAGCCGCCACCATATTGCATTGTTTGCATTGTTTCGTTAGCCCAGTTCATATCTTTAGTGAATAGATATAGAGCTAATGCCTTTTCGCGATCTTTGATTGTATCTAACAATTCGTCGACTTCTTCATCTTTATACTTAACTACTGGCAATATTGGACAGAAGTTTTCTTTACAAACGATGTCATCGTTAATATTTATAGGGTAAAGAATTGTTGGAACATATCTTCTATTCTCTTTGTCACCAAAACCACCATAGACAACTTTTTTACGATATCTTTCAACATCGCTTGCACATTTTTCATATGCTTGTTTTGAAATAAGTTTTGGATAATCAATATTATTATCAGGATATTTACCGATTTGTTTTTCAAATTGTTTTTCTAATTCTTCTACAAATTCATCTGCAATATCATCTGCTACTGCAACTTGATTTATGTTGATACATATTTGGCCGGCATTTAATATCTTGAAGAACGCAATCTTTCTTGCGGCATCTTTAATATCTGCGTCGCTTCTAATAATGCACCAGTTACCTGTTTCGCCACCTAACTCTAAAGCGACAGGAATTAAATTTTCAGCAGCTTTTGCTAAAACATGTTTAGCAACTTTTGGCGAGCCAGTATAGAAAATCTTATCAAATTTTTGTTCTAAGCACATATCGGCAACTTCATGGCCACCAGTAATAACGGTTACATATTTTTCATCAAAAGTATCAAATATCAAGTCTTCTAACACTTCTGAACTTGATTTAGATTTTGAACTAACTTTAATGACTGCGGTATTTCCTCCAGCAATTGCTGCTGCAAGTACACCAAGAGATAAAACGATTGGGAAGTTATATGGACTAATAATTAATGTTGTACCATAAGGAACTTTATATACATGAGTAAAAATGCTTGGGAAATTAATTAATCCAGAAAAATGTTTTTCAGGTTTAGCCCATTTTCTTAGACCTTTTATTGTTTCGTTTATTTCCATGATAGTAGGGCCGATATCACATAAATATGTTTCGAAATCAGCTCTATTTAAGTCTTCTTTTAAAGCATGCTCAATTCTTTCTTCATAATCAAGAATAGCTTTTTTTAATTTTTTTAGTTGAGCAATTCTAAAATCAACATCTAAAGTCTCATTAGTTCTAAAATAGGCTTTTTGTGTTTCAACAACTTTTCTTATTTTATTTTCTGTATACCTAATCATAAGTCTATTATAGCCTACAATATCCGCATAACAATAGTATTTGTGTGGTTGCGTTAAATTAAATAGTTAATTCCGCTTTTATTGATTGTGCAGTTTTTATAGGACTTATTTCCGTTGCTGATACTGTCTATAGGAAATGAGTCTTTTATTATTAGCTATTTATTTCATTATAAAGCACTATGAAAATAACAGCTTAAATCCGTTTATTATACTTATTTC
>JAGHUL010000078.1 GCA_018064825.1 Candidatus Colivicinus equi | reverse complement strand
AATAAAATTTTTAACACCGTCTAATAATCCCATAAATAAACCTCCTAATCCTTTATAATTTTATCAATTTACTTAGCCATAATCAACTTATTATCAACGAGATATTTATATAAACCATCATTAATTACATCATCTGTTAAAGTAAAACCATAAGCCTTTAATTCTTTAGACCCATTGCCCATAACAACAGGGTTTTTAACAGCTTTAAGCATTCCTAAATCATTAATTGCATCACCAAACGCATATGAATTATCTGGATCAATATTTAGATATTCAATAGCCTTCTTAACACCTACGCCTTTGTTGATTCCTTTGATATTGCAATCATAAGATAACTTACGATTATGTATCTCTAAATCTACATAACTAGACAATTCTTTTTCCATCTTTAAACAATCTTCCCTATTTGTAAAACCAATCATTGCAATGTTGTAATCACGAAATGCACCGTCTTCTAGAGTGTAATAATCATTGATATCTAATTTCCACGATTTCACAAACATATTGAATGCATCCAAATTAAAATCATTCACATACATTTTGACTTTGTTCTCATTTAAGTAAAAACCATTATATTTAGTTACAACTTCTTTTATTATGTTGAGTGTGTTTTCATCAAAGCATTCATTAAAAATAACCTTATTATCGCATTCTACATATGAACCATTACACAATACATAGCCACTAGGATTTAAATCAAAAATCCAATTAGGTAATAATACTTTGCATCTACCAGAAGCAATAAAAACATAGTTATTCTTTAGTAATTCTTTAAAAGCATAGCATGTGTATTCGCTTGGTCCTACCATGCCTCTAGTACCATCGATTATCGTACCATCAATATCACAGAAGAAGATATTTTTCATAAGTAAATAATACAACAAATAAGAAATAGCACATAGTGATATACTGATAATATGAAATTCAAAAATATCAAAGTAAAAGATTTAATTATTCATCTAATACTTGTTTTTGCATACCCAATAATCAAAGGAATTGTAAGTGACAATCATCTACTAGCCTTTTCAGATTCTTGTACTCTAATTTCTATGTTCTTATTAGTAGCTGGTATCCTAAACGCTTTATACTTAAAAGGTGATTTTGATATGACTGGTTTTATTGTCAATCGTTCATTTTTAAAGAATCAAGAAGAACTAGATTCATATTTGAGAAAACAAAAAGAAAAAAGAGAGGACGGTTTTAACTATCCTCTACTTTGTGCAATATTATTATTTATTATCGGCTATATTACTTCTTTATTTGTTTAATGCTTCTTCTTTTTCAGCAGCTTGAAGTTTAGCCTCATATTCCTTCATTTCACGATCATTTGCGAATACAAAGTGACCAGGACGAATTTCTTGAAGGATTGGTTTTTCACCTGAGTGATCTCTCTTAGATTCATCATATAAAACGTGTGTCTTTACTTTTTCAATGACTGGGTCAGGCATTGGAACAGCAGACAATAATGAAATTGTATAAGGATGAAGAGGATGTTTGAACAATTCTTCAGTTTCTGCAATTTCAACAATTCTGCCTAAGTGAATAACAGCGATTCTATCAGAAATAAATCTAACAACAGACAAATCATGAGCGATAAACAAATAAGTTAATCCTTTTTCAGCTTTTAACTTGTTCATTAGGTTCAATACTTGAGCTCTAATTGAAACATCTAGTGCTGAAATTGGCTCATCGGCAACGATTAATTCAGGTTCCATAATCATAGCTCTAGCGATACCAACTCTTTGTCTTTGACCACCAGAGAATTCGTGTGGATATCTTGATTTATGTTCAGGTAGTAAGCCTACATCTTCCAAAGCTTTATCAACTTTAGCAATTCTATCTGCTTCATCCTTGTATAGATGGAAGTTATATAGACCTTCTGAAACACAATATTCAATAGTTGCTCTTTCATTTAAAGAAGCAGCTGGGTCTTGGAAGATCATTTGGATAGATCTAATCATATCTCTATCTTCTTCTTTAGTAAGCTTACCAGAGATTCTCTTACCCTTAAAAGTAATTTCACCTTTTGATAGCTCATTGATTCTCATGATAGCTCTACCAATAGTAGTCTTGCCAGAACCAGATTCACCTACTAGAGCAAATGTTTCACCACGATAAATATCGAAGTTAGCGTTCTTAACAGCTCTAAATAGTTTTGGACCACCTTTATCAAAAGAAATGTCTACGTTTTTAACTGATAACAATACTTCCTTATTAGTCTCCGACATAGTAAGCACCTCCTTTTTCTGTCATTTGAGAAATCTTCTTATGAAGATCTTTAATAACTTCTGGTCTTTCAACTTTTGGTGCACGCGGATCAAGAAGCCATGTCTTTGCATAGTGAGTATCACTAATCTTAAAGAATGGAGGTTCTTGTTCAAAGTCAATCTTTAAAGCATATTTGTTTCTTGGTGCAAACGCATCACCATTAATACGGTTATATAGTGATGGTGGAGTACCAGCAATATAATACAAGTCTTGACCTTTAACGCCTAATTGAGGAAGTGAAGATAATAGTGCCCATGTATATGGATGAGCAGATTCAAAGAATATTTCTTCAGATAGACCATATTCTACAATTTGACCACCATACATAACGCCTACTCTATCAGCAACGTTCGCAACAACACCTAAGTCGTGAGTGATGTATACAGTAGTGAACTTTAATTCTTTTTGTAAGTCTTTAATCAAGTCAATAATTTGAGCTTGAATAGTAACATCAAGAGCAGTTGTAGGTTCATCACAAATTAAGATTTGTGGATGACAAGATAAAGCGATAGCGATAACGATTCTTTGTCTCATGCCACCAGAATATTGGAACGGATACTCATCAAATCTGTTAGCAGCATCAACAATACCTACTCTACTCATAATATCGATAGCTTGTTTTTTGGCTTCTTCTTTAGAAACCTTTTGGTGCTTTTCGATAACTTCTGTAATTTGTGAACCGATAGTTCTAATTGGGTTAAGTGAAGTCATTGGATCTTGGAAGATAGTAGCAATCTTAGCACCTCTAATGCCTTCCCAATCTTTATCAGTTTTTAATTTAGTTAAATCTTTTCCTTCAAACATTACTGAACCATTAGAAATCATACCATTTGACTCTAACATACCAGTAAATGTCTTTGTGAATACTGATTTACCTGAACCAGATTCACCAACAATAGCAAATGTTTCACCGTCATATAAATCTAATGAAACGTTTCTAATTGCTGTTAGATAGTTTTCTCTAACTCTGAATTTAACTTCAATATCTTTAGCAGATAAAATTATTTTTCTTTCGCTCATAACTTTACCTCCTACCTATGTGTACGTGGATCTGCAGCATCCGCAAGTTTTTGTCCAACGATATATAACGAAATAGAAATGATAGCCATAACACTTACTGGAATCCAGAATAAGTGAGGATAGCCATTCATAAATGATGTGTATTGAGAAATAATCTTACCTAAAGAAGCAATAGATGAACCTAAACCTAAGCCCATATATGATAAGAATACTTCGTAAGAAATCAAACTAGGAATCTCTCTAGAAACATAAGTCATAATAACTGAAATTAGGTAAGGAAGAATATTCTTAGTAATCATTGTCCAAGTAGAAGTACCTAAACACTTAGAAGCTAAGTTATATTCTCTATCACGAATAATCATAACTTGAGTTCTAATGAAGTACGCAACAAATACCCAGTCAGTTACAGTCATAGTGAAGATCAATGGTTTAAAACCAGCACCAATAACATATGACAAGATGATAGCTAACAATAGGAATGGAACGTTAGATACAACATTGTAAACTTCAATCATGTATTTATCTAATTTCTTTGAGAAACCCCAAATAGCACCAACTACAATACCTAATACCATATTGATAGCAGTACAAATAAACGAAACTAGAATTGAGTTTTTAGCACCAGCCCAAACAGCATCAAATACAGAATTACCAATATTATCTGTACCAAAGATATGTTCTTTGCTTGGTGATAAGAACTTCATAGCAGCATTATTAATATTTGGTGCAACCATTGGGTCATATCCAGAGAATGAAGGTTGAATTAAAGCAAATCCAACAACAAATATCAAAATAATAGCAACAGCAACAGTGAATTTATCTGAAATAAATGTTTTCCAAACAGATTTCCAATAAGAATATCTAGGAGCATTAATATGTTCAGATTTGTATTCATCAAAGTCAGCAAACGAGAATAACTCTTTATCTTTTTCTTCCATTAAGATCTACCCTCCTTTTCTGATAATTGAATACGTGGGTCAACCCAAGTCAATACTAAGTCACCCATCAATACTGATAATACAGAAATTGATGAGAAGATGAATGTTAAGGCGATAACCATAACGTTGTTATATTGCTTAGTAGCATCAGGAAGCATCTTACCCATACCACCAACTGAGTAAATAGATTCAGTGATGATTGCACCAGTAATACATCCAGCTAAACTAGAAGGAATACCTTGAGCAATTGGGATAATAGCATTCTTAAATATATGACTTCTAAAGATTTCTGATTGGTTCAAACCTTTAGCTTTCGCAAATTTAACATAGTCAGAATTCATTTGGTCAACAACGTATCTTCTAGTCCATAACATCAAACTTGAAATTGATGGTAATGCTAGTGAGATAACTGGTAAAATCCAAGATCTTACATCACCTGCTCCAAACGTTGGGAATACAGATGGCAAGCCAAGGAATTTTGTGCCAATATATCTAAATACATAAATATATGCTAGTGAAGGAACGGCAATAATGAAGATGATATATACCATACCTAACTTATCAATTAAACCATCTTTATGTTTTGCCATAGATAGACCAACAGGTAAACCTATTGCATAAGCTAGAACCATTGCAAAGATACCCATAATGAATGATGTGCCTATCATAGATTGTTGGTTCTTTAAAAGTTTGGCGTCAGCGTAGTTATCAACAAACTTTTGTTTATCCATTCTATCTAGAACCGGTTTATAAGTTAAAGTACCAAAAATAACTGAAGAATCTCCTTGGAATCCTGTTTCATAAGTTACAGGACGTTTTACTTCAGAACCTTGATAATTGAAGATAACATCTAAGACATCTAATCCTTGATATGTAGGATAAGAATTGCCCATATTTAAAGTAATAATATTTTGATGAATGAAAGGGAAATTAGTATCTGTATACAACAAATACTTATGTAATGTTCCAGATGCACGTAAAGCTAAACCACCGGTTTCGGTTAAACCCGGTTTAATATATCTTGGTAAATCTGGATTATTTTCATCTTGTATTTTCCAAGGATGATCAATAACAACCAAGTCTTTAAACCAAGTTAAAAGTCTTTTTGCTAACGGAACATCTTTAAATGCATAGTATCTCTTTGATACTTGTAAAGTTTCAATAGTATAACCTTGAGACTCGTAATTACTAACAAAATCTTTTGATTCATTAGATTCAGGAATGATACAAGCAGAAACTTTGTTTGTATCATCACCATACATACCCTCACAATAAGTATTAATTGTTTGGTAATCAAGATATCCTAACTTCTGCCAAGTACGCATGACATAATCTCTCTTTTCATCTGGTTTACCACCTAATTTTGAATAGGTGCCATCATTAAAGAAGATATTTTCTCTTGGTACAAGTGAGTATACCATAATGAAAACAACAACCATAATTACTATGATAGATAATACGGATCTAATTAATCTTTTCCATATATATCCTTTATTGCTTTTCATAAACCCTCCATACATCAAGCAAAGCCGAAGGCAAAAGCCTTCGGCTTTAGTGTAATAATTCTATCTTAAGTGACTATTCACCTTTTAACCAAGCAGCTTTTGCTTCATCATGTTCAGCAGTAGTGATTGGTTTGTCATATACTACCATATATTTGAAATATGGAACAGCATTGTAAGCAGCTTGACCATATAGACCATAAGCAGCACTATAAGGTTTAACACAGCTTACTCCTAGAGTAGCACCAGAAGTTGAATAAGATCTGAAGATACCTTCTGCTAATAGAGTAGCTTCTGCTTTAGCGAAAGCGATAATTCTTTCGTCGCCAGTCTTAGTAGCAGCATCATCGATAATAGTCTTAACATCATATAGACCAATAGCTTCTTTTGCGGCTTTACCAGATTCAGTTTCAACATCACCAGCTAAATCTAAGCCAGAGTATTGTAACATATCACCTTCATTAGCATCATAGCAGTGTAAGTAAGTTAGAGGATCGCCATAGTCTGGACCCCAACCAGCACCGAATGAGAAGTCGATAGAGTTTTCAGAACCAGTTGTAATATCATAGAATGCAGAATAGTAAACTGAAGAGTCACCTTCTAACATTACTAAGTTAACATCAACATAATCACCAATTGCATCTTCAATAGATTTTTCCATAGCTAGAGCAGCGTTCTTGTTGTTTTCAGAAGCAGCGTATACTGGATAGTCTAGGCTTACTGGCCATGCAGAAATAGTATCACCTAATTCTTCTTTAGCTTTTTCAGCAAACTTCTTAGCTCTTTCAGGATTGTACCAAGCATCTTGACCATCGTTTAGGTTAATGCCAGCGAATTCTGGTTCTAAAGCAACTAGTTCTTCAGTTAAGATATCACCGTAGCTTCTTCCATCAGAAGTAACTGCGAATGTATAAGGAACTAAAGTATTTCTTGCAGCATCTAGAGCTCTTTCATCACCCTTAGTGATAGCTTGAGTAGCTTTTGTTGAATAAGCAGCATATACAGCTAGACGGAAATTCTTATTCAAAATAGCAGCTTTTGTATCAGCTTTTTGAGCATCTGTTTCTTTAGAAGTTGTAATTACAGATGGATCATTATATAGGTTATATAATTGTCTATCAAAGTTGAATGCGCCCCAATATGAAGTAGCAGTAGTATCTGACTTATATTGGTTATCAGCGAATTTTTCATCAGCTTCAGCAACTACTTCTGGATAAGAAGAGTTGATAGCTGCAGATGAAGTTTCACCGTTTACAAACATCTTCCAACCTTGTGTTGGGTCTTCACTATTTGTATAAGTAACAACAACATGTTGTACATGAACGTTGTCCTTATCATAGTAATTAGGGTTAGCATCGAATCTTACTTCTTGTGCTGGAACTAATGATGATAAGATATAGCATCCATTGTATAGGATAGAGTTAGCATCAACAGAACCGAAGTTAGAACCTTGAGACTCTAAGAATTCACCATTGATTGGCCATAAGATTGAGTAAGTAGTTAAACCATCAAAGTAACCACATGGACCAGTTAAAGTATAAGTTAACTTGTTGCCATCAGCCTTGATACCTACATCATCCCAAGAACCTGTACCTTCAGCATAAGCTCTTAAACCTTGAATTAGGTCAATAACTAAACCTAAAGTTTCTGATTTAGAAGCTACAGCATGTTGCATACCTGTAATAAAGTCTTCAGGTTTAACATTGTCATAAACTTCACCAGAAGCTGTAGACCAAGTAGCATCATCACGGATAACGAATGTCCATTCTGATGCATCATCATTTGCTGACCATTCCTTAGCCATACCACCAACAAGTTTTCCATGAGGATCTTGTGTTAGTAAGCCTTCAATGAAATTGGAAGTATAGTCTCCGTTTGATGACTTGTTGTTATAAACATAGTCAAGAGTAGAGATATCGAAACTTTCAATCATTGTGTAAGTGTCAACTTCAGTCTTACCAGTGTCATCAGTTGCTGGAGTTTCAGGAGTATCAGTACCTGTGTTACCACAACCTACTAACATTAGAAGAGCTAATAAAACGACTAATAATTTCTTCATAATATCTTTTCCTTTCGATAAAAAGTATAATCAAATAAATGATTACTTAAATATTATAATTAATAACTTTATTGTAACGCAATGTTTTTTTCACATTTTTATCACAATTTTTCATATTTTTTTTCATTTCATGAAAATTTTTTCAGAAGCATAAGAAAAGCCAATTATCTTGGCTTTCTCTTCCTTATATATTAGTGAATTTTAATTCCCTTGAAAATGAAGTATTTAGGACCTTTATAACTACCAGATGTAGCACTTTCTTTTGAGAATTCTACACTTTTCAGATCCTTATAGATATTTCCAGATATTGAGAAACCAGTAAGAGGAATATATTTTTTACCATCGAAGTATCTCGCTAACCTAACTTCACCACCCCAGTATCCACTATTCTCTTCTAATTGTGGACTAGAGAAAGTTTCGATAATTAGATGTTTTTTATCCTTGTATTCACTTCCCTTTGCTTTTAACTCACATACAGGGAACAAACCTGTAGTATTCTTTTGATTAATATAGTGACCAAAACGTTTAGAACCGAATATAGCTTTTGCCACACCAGCCTTTACAATAGTCTTCTTAGTTAAAGCAACACCATTGTTATCAAAACTATTTGAATTAACACATCCCTTGATAGTACCCTTCATAGTTAAATCAAAAGAATTATTAGAAACAATATCATTTAAAGAATAATGATTGTATTTTAAGTAAATAGTCTGATAGTTAAGTTCTGTTGCGATATTTTTTACTAATAAATCACGCATATCGTTTTTAACTAAGACTGGTAGATTCTTAGGCATCTTAATCTCACTAGGTCTTACAGCCACAGAACGATCTCTAGCTAAACTTAAAATTTCATCTACTTCATTAGTTACTTCGTTTAGATTAACTTCATTTGACTCATAGAACTTATATAATTCAAATTCTTCCTTATTATGTGACCAAGTAGGAATAACCTCAATTTGGACTTTAAAAGAATAAGAGACATGATTAATACCGTTTGAGTTTGTGAACTCATTTCTAAAACTTGATACAAATATTTCAGTAGAATTAATCCAACCATCCTTATATACATTAGCTTTAAATACGGCTTTTGCAATATCGCTAGCTATATCATTAAGATTACCAAATTTTGGTTTTGCTTCTTTGATATTTTCTTGATTATCTACTAATGGATAATATGGGTTTCTAGAACCTTTAGCCATCTTTAATGCAGCTTTGATTTTCTTTGTGAAAGAAGAAGCATCGTCTGCTGCAGTGATAGTGACCGTAGATGATCCTGTAGTCTTATCATCACTATTGTAAATAGTAACTGTTGTAACCTTTGTATTAACAGCTCTATTTATTTCCAAATGATTTAAAACATAGAATAATTCTCTACTATCTTTTTCAGAAATCTTAATCTCATAACCAGTAACTTCTTTATTAGCTTTTAAACATTTAATTATATCTTTCTTAATCATCCTAGAATTGCCTCCGTCTTTAAATGAGGTCCGCCATCTGAAACGAATACCCACTCTTTATGGCCTTTACCACACATACCAGAACCATAAATCTTAAGCTCATCAGAAACCATTGAAATAGAATTTAATAAATCAAGCACAGAACCAGATATTACTACTGGAGCAACAATCTTACCTGTCAATTTACCATCTTTAATTTCTAGGCCGTAAGCTACAGAACATTGAATTTGCCAGTTCTTAGGATCTTCCATACCATTGCTAGCCGAACATAAGACATATCCATATTTTACCGATTTAACCATATCTTCATATGTGTCTTTTCCAGCTGCGAAGAAAGTATTGGTCATTCTTGTATATACTTTTCTAGCATATGATTCTCTTCTACCATTGCCAGTAGGTTCTTCGTTAAGTGTTAAAGCACTTAGTGAATCAGAAATACCTCTTTGCAAAATACCATCTTTGATAATTTGCGTTGCATGAGCTTCAATACCATCATCGTCAAAGAAGAAAGAGCCAGCACTAACGCAAGTAGCGGCGCCATCATACATATTGACTAGATTTGAAGCAACCTTCTTGCCTATATAGTTAACAGCTTTTGCTCTGTTCTTAACAAACATGTCCATTTCAACGCCATGGCCAAATGCTTCATGAGCAATCAAACCGGAAATTGAAGGTTTTGTAATAACAGTATATTTACCTGGCTTAACAGGTTTAGCCTTTAATAACTGTAAAGCTATTTCTAAACCACGATCAGCAACTCTATCAAAGTCTTTTAAGGCTTCTCTGCTAGAAATCTTGCCTCTAGCATAGTAGTTATCCTTAATGTTATCTCCTTCTCTAACAACAACCACAAGGATGACGTTAACCCAATCATATTTTTGTGTTAAACATTTCTTGTTAGAAACGAAAATCTTATTGGTTTGTCTACAAGAATATCTTGATACAACATTAATAACACGTTTATCTTTACTATGAACTCTATCTTTTGCATTAGATAAAATATTAAAGATTGTTTCATCATCGTAATTTGTATCATCTTCTCTTAAGAAATCTTCTACATGTTCTTTTTCTTGTAACATCGCGACTTTAAAGTCATCTGTTAAAACCTTATTAAGTTTAACTGCCTTAACTATGTCCTCAGCCTTCAAATCAGCTATATCATTACAAGAATATTCTGAATATCTTCCATCTTTATATACTTTGATTACAAAACCACATTCATTATCAATATTATCAATGGAACTTGTACGTGATGATACATTGATAAGTCTTGTGTTAACCAAACTACCTAATACAGAAACGTAATCATAGTATTTATTTAATTCTTTTACCAATTTCTTAGCTGCTGGTATTCTACTCTTCAAAAATCTACTTAGCATTTTTACTCCTTTCTTCTTCAAAAGCCATTGCTTCTTCCCATTTTTCTTCTAAAGCATGAATTTGATTATGAATATCATCTATTTCATCATCTAACTCTGCCATCTTTTTCATATCTTGATAATATTCAGGCTCAAAGCGAAGAGCTCTTTTGTCTTCTAGGATATCTTCCATCAAAGAAATTTCATTTTCTAATTTAGTTATACTATATTTTGGCCTTAATTTAATCTCTTTTAATGGTTTAGTATCCTTTTCTTCAGTTTTAGTTTCTTCTTTAGGCTTATGAGCATCAATATAGTCTTTGTAGCCATCAGGATAATACTCAACATTATTATCGTTATTGATGACTAGACAACTTGTTGCTATCTTTTTAATGAAGTAACGGTCATGGGATACAAATAAAATTGTACCATCATAATCCATCAATGCATTCTCTAAAGCTTCTTTCGATACGATATCCAAATGATTAGTAGGCTCATCTAGTATCAAGAAGTTAGCCTTTTTTAACATTAACTTGGCTAAAGAAAGCCTAACCTTTTCTCCACCAGATAATACATTAACCTCTTTGAATACCTCATCAGCAGTAAATAAGAAAGCGCCAAGCACTGATCTTATCTTAAATAAATCATAATCAGGATATTCACTCCATAATTCTTCTAAGACTGTATTAGAACCATTAAAATCAGCTAAGTTTTGATCAAAATAACCAATTTCAATTTGATGGCCAAACATTGAATAGCCACCCAAATGTTCAATTTCACCAATAATCGTCTTTAATAATGTCGACTTACCAGTACCATTATCGCCCATTATACAAATACGATCACCTTTATGAATATCTAAAGTAACTTCTGCTAAGCAATGATCATAACCAATCTTATAATGATCTAAACTTAAAACATTCTTTCCGCCTTTAACTGCACATTCGAAATGAGCTTTGAAGCTTCTCTCATCAGCTTTCTTTGGATCTTCTATTTTTTCCATACGGTCTAAGTATTTAATCTTAGATTGCGCAAAAGCCGCTTTATTTTTCTTATATCTAAACTTCTCAATTAATTCTTCTAATCTTTTAATATCTTTTTGTTGACGCTTATATGCAGCTTCTTGACGAAGATAATCATTCTTTTTTTGTTCGACAAAACTTGAATAATTACCTGCATACTTTTTAATAGAACCATATTCTAATTCATAGACAATATTAACTGTTTTATCTAAAAAGACACGGTCATGAGATACAACAATCATCGCCTTTTTATATTTACTTAGATAACCTTCTAGCCATTCTATAGTTGATAAATCTAAATGGTTAGTAGGTTCATCCAATAATAATAAATCAGGTTTAGAAAGAAGCAACTTGCCAAAAGCAATCTTGGTCTTTTCACCACCTGAAAAGCTAGTTACTTCGCGATCAAGATCTTCATCTTTAAAACCAAAACCATGAAGAACAGTTAATATTTCAGAATTGTATGTGTAACCACCTTCAAACTTAAATTCCTCTTCAAGTCTTGAATACTGTTCTACTAATTTATCGTTATGATTCGCTTTTAATTCTTCAGTTAATCTTTCAAGTTCTTTTTCTTTATTAATTAAATCACTAAATACTTCTTCAAATTCTTCTCTTATGGTTTTATCAGAATAAGACAAAGCATTTTGTTTTAAATAAGAAATAACTGTCCTATTATTTCTAATAACCTGACCACGACTTAACTCTTCTTGTCCTACAAGCACTTTTAAAAGAGTGGATTTACCACTCCCATTGCGACCTACTAAAGCGATTTTTTCATTTTCGTTTACAGTAAAGTCAATATTTTCGAAAACGTCATTGGCACCGTAAAATACGGTGCCATCAGAAATTTGTATTAACATTTTAATAAATTAGATTATTTGGTGTACGAGGATATGGAAGAACATCTCTAATATTTTCCATACCTGTTAGGTACATTACCATTCTTTCGAAACCTAAGCCGAAGCCAGCATGTTTACAGCCACCATATCTTCTTAGGTCTAGATACCATTGGTATCCTTCTTTTTCCATCTTTAGTTCATCCATTCTCTTATCAAGAACTTCCATTCTTTCTTCACGTTGAGAACCACCAACTAATTCACCAACATGTGGAACCAATAAGTCACATGCAGCAACAGTCTTACCATCATCATTTAAACGCATATAGAAAGCCTTAATATCTTTTGGATAATCAGTTAAGAATACAGGACCATTTACAACTTGTTCACATAAGTAACGTTCATGTTCTGTATTTAAATCCATACCCCAAGATACTTTATTTTCAAATTTAACAGGAGCTTTTAATAAGATATCAATTGCTTCAGTATAAGGCATTCTTCTAAATTCAGAATTTAATACCTTATTTAAACGATCTAATAATGTCTTATCAATCATATTATTGAAGAAGTTCATTTCTTCAGGAGCATTTTCTAAAACGTATTTTATACAGAATTTAACTAGATCTTCAATTAGACTCATATCATCTTCTAAATCCGCAAAAGCAATTTCAGGTTCAATCATCCAGAACTCTGAAGCATGAGTCTTGGTATTAGAATTTTCTGATCTAAATGTTGGGCCAAAAGTATAAACATCTCTAAAAGCCATAGCGAATGCTTCAACATGTAATTGACCAGATACAGTTAACGATGCATGCTTGCCAAAGAAATCTTCATCATACTTATCATCTTGTCTAGTAGTAACTGTAAATACTTCACCAGCACCCTCGCAATCATTTCCAGTAATCAAAGGTGTATGTACATATACGAAACCTTGTCCTTGGAAGAACTCATGTATAGCCATTGATAGAATTGATCTAATTCTAAATACAGCCATAAAAGTATTAGTTCTAGGACGAAGATGAGGTATTTCTCTTAAATATTCAAAAGTATGTCTCTTCTTTTGCAATGGATATGTTTCATCAGAAGCGCCTTCAATTTCAATCTCCGTAGCTTGTAATTCAAATGGTTGTTTGTTTTCAGGAGTTCTAACAAATTTTCCAGTTACTTTAATTGATGAGCCAGTCAATAGTTTTACAACTTTATCATGATTTTCTAGATTGGGTGTATAAACGATCTGCAAATTCTTAAAGTAAGTACCATCATTAAGTTCAATAAAACCGATTGAACCATTGTCTCTATTAGTTCTAATCCAACCTTCTACTTGTACATACTCAATTTGATCAAGTTCTAGCTCTGAACCCTCACGTTCCAATTCGTACAATTCTCTAACAGTATAAAAATCAAACATAAACATCCCCTCCTATTTTAATGAGTTTACCTCAAATAGTACCTTTTGTATTGTTGAAACAACATCAACATCTTCTTTTATCATACCCTCAGGAAGCACAAAGTGTTCCCTAGTAAAGTTTACAATGCCCTTTACACCTAATAAGTGCAGTCTATCAACTATTTCTTGAGCACCACTAGGAATACAAAGAATGGCCATTTCGCAACCTTCAGGAAATTTCTTTTCTAACAAATCCATGGAATAAACAGGAACATTAACTTTGTCTTCCTTGCTACGGCGATTTGCTTGAATATCAAAGGCACAAACAATTTCACCAGCAACATGTGACCAATTATTATAATTTAATATCGCCTTACCTAGTCTACCTACACCAATAAGAATCATCTTTTCGCCATAATTCTCACCTAAAATATCAGAGAATATTTGGATAAGTTCATTTACATCATAACCATAGCCTTGTTTGCCAAGTTGACCTATCATCGAAAAATCTCTTCTAATTGTAGTAGGTTTTATATCTATATATTCAGCTAAATCTTTTGATAAGACTTTATCAATTCCATCAGCTTTTAATTTTCTTAAAGCCTTCAAATAAACTGGATATCTACGAATTGTAGCATTTGAAATATGTGCACTTTCCATAAAAAAATAATAACACTTTCTAATATACTTTGTGAATATTTTGTCGTTTTTAACTAATCTTCTATCGACATAGAAGGCATGCTTGAAGCATTAAAGTCAACAAATTTTTGATGTTTATAATAATGCATTGCCGCAACCGCAATCATTAATGCGTTGTCGGTGCAATACTTTAAAGGTGGAAGAATCAAATCGACATCCTTAATCTCTTCTTGCATCATTTCTCTTAATCTTGAATTGCAAGCTACCCCACCAGCTAAAACAACGCTCTTGCACGGATACATGTCTAAAGCAAGTTTAGTCTTCTTAACAAGTGACTTTAATGCGGTTTCTTGAAAAGCATATGCCAAGTCATTTTTATCTATTTCTAATCCTAAAGCTTCTTGTTTTCTCGCAAGTTGTAAAACAGCATTCTTTAAACCACTAAACGAGAAATTCAAGCCATCAACTTTAGGTGTAGGAAGTTCATAATGTTTTTTACCAGTCTTGGCTAATCTATCAATAACTGGGCCGCCAGGATAAGCTTCATGAATTACTCTAGCAACCTTATCATAAGCCTCACCAATCGCATCGTCTAATGTTGTTCCAATGATTTTGAAATGTTCATCATCTTCTATATATACAAGTTCAGTGTGACCACCAGATACCACTAAAGCCATCATCGGGTATTGCAATGGTTTAATTAGTTCATTTATAAATATATGTCCTTTTAAATGATGAACACCTATTAGTGGTTTATTGTAGAAGAAAGCTAAAGATTTAGCAGCAATACCGCCAACATGTAAAGATCCTATTAAACCTGGGCCTATTGTATATGCAATAGCATCAACATCATCTACACTGATATTGGCCTCATCAACAGCAGACTTAACAATAGTGCTTATTTGTTCAACATGCATTCTTGAAGCCACTTCAGGAATTACTCCACCAAATCTAGAATGAACGTCAATTTGACTAGTAACTACACTAGACAATACATTCAAATCTTCATCAATAATGGCACATGCAGTTTCATCACAACTGCTTTCAATTGCTAAAATCTTTTTCACAATAGTCCTTTCATCATATCGTAAGCATCTTCGTTATTATCTTCATAATAACTTTTGCGTATTCTAATAACTTCAAATCCGTTTTTCTTATATAAGTTAATAGCCTTTTGGTTGCTAACTCTAACTTCTAAATGAACATTATGTACACCATTTTTTAAGGCAAAGTCTAACATATAATCTAGCATCTTTTGACCATAACCTTGCCCTTGATACTTGCTGTTCACACCTATAGTCGTGATATCAGCGTCTTCATACAAGTACCATAGACCACCATAAGCAACTATTTCATCATTCTCTTTTTCAACAAATAATTTAGATACAGGATTATTAAGTTCATTTTCATATTCTTGCTTTTTCCAAGCGTCTAATTTGAATAATTCTTTTTCTAACTTAGTGATCTCATCTAAATCATTTATATTCATTTCAACAATCATCGATAATAACTGTCGCTTTCTTTTAAATACTTAGGTACTAAGTAAGCTATTTTATCAACTTTCTTCCATAAGTGTCTTGTCTTTAAGAAAGCTTTAGGAATATCCACATCAACATTAATTTTACCAATTAATTCACCATCACCTATAACATCGTATTCTTTTGGTTCAATCTCAGCTAAAGGTAAAGCACAATCATCAAGGATAATATCATCTTTATTGTAGATGCCCACATACGCCCTAGATGCTCTTGCGTCCATTAGAACCATTGTATTTTCTCTATTTGAAGCATACAACCTTAATGTTGATATCGTATATAAATCAATATTAAGTAGTTCTGATATTGTCTTTGCGATACTCATAGCGATTCTTACACCAGTATAAGAACCAGGTCCTTCGGAAATGCATATCGCATCAATATCTTTTCTTTCAATGTGAGCTTCATTATAGATTTCTTCTAATGCCACAAAAACTTCTTCAGATTGTCTTTTAAAGCACTCTTTAGAATATCTTGAAATAATCTCATCATCTTTAATAAGTACACAAGTTAAATATTTATAAGCAGTATCTATACATAATGTAATCATTGCATTTCCTCAACTATCTTCGAATATTTATCGCCAACTGAGATAATATTTATCTCACGTGAATTATCATCTATATACTTAAAAGTGATTTGAATATATTCTTTTGGCAAATACGTTTCATAATATTCTGGCCATTCAACCACCATGATACCTTCTTCAGCCAATTCATCTAAACCTAGGTCATATTCATTACCTTCAAGTCTATATGCATCAATATGATATAAGGTTATATCTCCTTTGTGTACTTTCAAAATAGTAAATGTAGGTGAATTAATAACACTATCCACATTCAATGCTTTTCCAATGCCCTTAGTGAAAGTGGTTTTGCCACCAGCCAAATCACCCTTCAAAGCAATGAAATCACCTTTGTGTAATAGCTTCCCTAACTTATAACCTAAATCAACAGTTTCTTGTTCAGTATGCGTAATCATAGCAACATTATTATAATACATATTTTTTAAAGTATCAGTTATGTATGGTAATATAAAAGGTATGGAAAATAAAACAAATATATCAAAAGTTTATAACGGACTATTTTTGAAACACTTTGTATTAAACATAACAAACAGTTTATGTACAATAGCATCGGGCTATTTGGCAGGAAACTTCTTAGACAATGTCGGAATGTCGTGTAACTCATTAATAAGTCCGTTAAATTCTTTCGTTCTAGGTATCTCATTAATCTTTTCATCTTCTAGCGAAATCTTGTGTGGAAAATACATGGGCAAAGGTGATAAGAAATCAATCAATCAAGCTTTCTCAAACGCTGTAATAAGCGCATTAGTAGTTGGTGCAGCGTTTACTGCCCTATTATTCTTACTATCTAAACCAGTAGTGCAATTTTTAGGCGCAAATAGTGAAATGCTTATTCCTTCTAGTCAATATTTACAAGGATATGCAATTGGCGTTATTGCTTATATGCTTCTTCCAATATTTACAACTTTCCTTCATATGGAAAATGAATCTAGATATGCTACATATTCAGTGGTATTACTAGCAGGAAGTTACGTTGCATTAGGTTATTTATTCATCGTAATTCTAGATTGGGGTTACTTTGGTTTTGGTTTAACAACAGCTGCAAGTAACATTCTTGTTATTCTATTCCTATTAATTAAGATTGTATTAAATAAAAACCAAGTAGCACTAGAACTTAAGGCACTATCAACTAAATGCTTAAAAGAATTAATCATCTTAGGCATGCCTACTGGTGCAAGTCGAGCATTAGTTGGAACTAGAAACCTTATATTGAACAACATCTTGCTTTCGACTGGTGGCGTTGTTGCGATGGCATCTAAATCCGTTCAAGGAAGTATCTTGAGTGTTGCCGATGCCTTCACTGCAAGTTTAGTTCAAGCAACAATCGTTTTAGCAAGTGTATGTATTGGTGAAAAGAACAAGAAAGAACTTCTTAATTTGTTAAAACACGTCTTTATCAAAGTGTTCTTAGTAATGTACGCAATGATTGCAGTATATATGATTTTCCCTGGACAAATATGTAGTATCTTCACTAGTGATCCTGAGTGTCTAGAAATATCAAAGATTGCTACAAGACTATATATGCCATCAATAATACTAGAATCTGCCGCAAACATCCTATTCACTATGTTTAATGTATTTGGCTATAGCAAGTTCGTTAACGCAAATACATTTACTCACGGCTTCTTAATTCATGTATTATTCGCATACTTCACAATGAATTTCTTAGGTCCATATTCAGTATTCGCAGG
The DNA here is from genome assembly GCA_018064825.1 of Candidatus Colivicinus equi. Classification (GTDB taxonomy): domain Bacteria; phylum Bacillota_I; class Bacilli_A; order Erysipelotrichales; family Erysipelotrichaceae; genus Colivicinus; species Colivicinus equi. The sequence goes on along the minus strand of JAGHUL010000078.1, from coordinate 818 downwards.
TTATATAGTATGTGAAGCAATAACAATACTAATTATCTTCGTATTTATATGTATCAAACTTAAACGTCTACCAAAAAAAGTTACAGATTTACTATTATTACCTGAATCAATAGACCAAGGTATTAAGATAAACAGAACAGTTAAAACATACGAAGAAACTATGAACCTTTCTAGAGAAATATTTGATTTCTGTAAAGAAAACAATTTAAGTAAAAAAGCGTGCACAACAGTTCCAGTATGTATTGAGGAAATGACAGTAAATATTTTCGAACATGGATACACCAAGAAGAAAGTTAAAGATAAAAGAGTTGATGTCTTTGTCTCAATTGAAGATGAAGAAGTTAACGTTAGAATAAGAGATAATTCAGTTCCGTTTAATCCAAATACCAGAAATACAATTTTCAATCCAGAAGATCCTTGTAAGAACATCGGAATAAGAATGATAAGTAAGTTAGCTAAAGAAATGTCTTATCAAAATCTATTTGGATTCAATAACACTATTATTAAAATGTAAAGGTAATGTAAACTAACGTGTGGGTAATTGACTAGTACAGGTTAAACAATTATGTGGGTGCTAGTGTAAATAACCATGTGGGTACATTACTAAAAAACAAGAAAAAGGTGATCAGAAATTTCAATTTTCTGGTCACTTTTAATTTGCCCTTCTATTGAGATATAAAATTATGTTTAGCTAAGGTATTTAGACAATAAATAACTCTGTTTCTGAATCTTTTAAAGTTGGAATAGCCGTTAGCTATTTTTAGTATCTTCTTGATTAAAGAGTTTCTTCCTTCGATTGGTCCATTAGATACTCTAGT
>JAGHUL010000089.1 GCA_018064825.1 Candidatus Colivicinus equi | reverse complement strand
GTTTTATTCTTTTTAAAGATTGATAAGATATCTCCCTTCTCCATTTTCTTTTCATAAATATTAGTTTCGTCTTCAATTGCCTTGACATCTTTTACGTAAATATTAAAAACAATAACAGAAATTAGTTCACTGACGCCACTGATAATAAACATTAACCATAGGTAATCTTTCAATAAGAAACCACCGATTGTAGGTGATAAAGCTAAGCCCAAATTTAAACCAACATATATTAGCGAAGATGCTCTTTCCCTATCGGCACTTGATGAGAAATCAGCAATCAAAGAATCATATATTGGCGATTCAGCGTTTTGTAATAAACTACCTAGCATATAAGCCAATAACGTTATTTTGTTTAGGCCTATGATCCCACAAACAATATAAATCAAAGAAGTCACGATATCACAAATATTGATGATAAGTTTTTTGTTTATCTTATCGCCTAGTTTGCCACCTAAAAGTTGGACAGGAATGCACAAGATAGAAAACAAAGAAAGGTATATAGCAATCTCCTCTCCGCTCATTCCCATCTTGTTTGACAATATCAAAGTAAACATTGGTCCAACCATTGAACCAGCGTTATCTATGAGTTTACAAACAAATAGGACATATATCTCTTTTCCTAGTCCCTTGTATTGGTCAAAAATGCTCAATTTCATACCAACTAATGATAACAAAATAAGCAAAATATTAGCAAAAGTGAATATAATTATCTTGTGGAAGTACTAAGTTTATTTTTGGATTCATTTCCTAAAATTTTGATACCTGGATTAACGATGACGATTCCATTAACAATCATCTCTTTTTCAATTGCGATGGTTATTGGAACAATCACTGCTTTAGTCCAATTTGCGGATGTTAAAATATTGAAACAAATCGCAAGATTCTATATATGGATTATTAGAGGAACGCCTCTACTAGTTCAACTATTAGTGGTATTCTTCGGCCTACCAAATCTTGGCGTTGTAATAGATCCTTTCCCTGCGGCAATCATCGTTTTCTCTATCAACGAAGGCGCATATTCAGCAGAAACAATTAGAGGAGCTCTAGAATCTATACCTAAAGGTCAAATGGAAGCAGGATATTGTGTAGGTATGAATTTTATGCAGATAATGACACGTATCGTTTTACCACAAGCTTTTAGAACTGCTTTTCCATCTTTATCAAATTCATTGATATCAATGGTTAAAGATACATCACTTGCTGCAAATATAACAGTTAGTGAAATGTTGATGGTAACTCAACGTATCATTGCAAGAACATATCAACCTTTGATTCTATATATCGAAGTTGGTTTAATCTATTTAATCTTTTCTACGGTATTAACAATTGTCCAAAGAAAAGTTGAAGAACATTTAAATTCAAGAGGTGCCCAAAGATGATTAAAGTTAAAAATCTACATAAGTCATTCGGAAACCTTGAAGTCTTAAAAAATATAAACCTTGAAGTGAATAAAGGCGATGTTATTGCCGTTCTTGGGCCAAGTGGTAGCGGCAAAACGACATTACTAAGATGCATGAACTTTTTAGAAAAGGCTGATGCAGGAATATTAGAATTTGAAAACGAAACAATTGACCTAAAGAATGTTTCTAATAAGAAAATATCTGAAATAAGAAAAAAGACTGGCTTTGTTTTCCAAAGTTTCAATCTATTCTTAAATAGAACTGCGTTGCAAAATGTTACTGAAGGTTTGATAGTTGCTAGAAAGATAAACAAAGAAGAAGCAACTGAAACCGGCAAGAAGATGCTTGATAAAGTCGGTTTATCTGATAA
>JAGHUL010000003.1 GCA_018064825.1 Candidatus Colivicinus equi | reverse complement strand
GAATCTATGTTGCCTAATTCAAGATGATCTTGTAACCCTTCAGCAATTCTTCCACAAGCTAATGTAATCTTTCTAGTAACGAAGTTTTCACCTCTTCTTTCAGATTCGTGGTTGAAAAGAATGCCATTTACCGCAAACATTCCATATGCTTCTCTATATTCTTTTATCATCCAATATGCATATTGTTTAGCTACTGCATATGGAGAATATGGATGAAATGGGGTCGTTTCTTTTTGTGGAATTTCTTCAACTTTTCCAAATAATTCTGATGTTGAAGCTTGATATATTTTTACTGTTTTTTCAATCCCTACTACTCTACATGCTTCCAATATTCTTAATACACCGATAGCATCTACATCGCCACTATACTCAGGTACATCAAAAGAAACCTGAACATGTGATTGTGCTGCTAGATTATATATTTCATCTGGTTTAACTTCTTCAATAATTCTTATTAAAGATGTTGAATCAGTCAAATCTCCATCATGAAGATGTAACTTATCTATAATATGATCTATTCTTCCAGTATTAGATATAGAACTTCTTCTAGTAATACCATGAACTTCATATCCTTTATCTAATAAAAATTCACTTAAATATGAACCGTCTTGTCCTGTAATTCCTGTAATTAAAGCTTTTTTCATAATATTGACCTCACTATATACTATTCTATTCCTTTATTTATCATACTTTAATAGACAATATTGACATTTTATAGCATAATATTGACATGAATAATATAGTTGAAAGTAAAAGATCTATATACACTCCTAGTAAATTCGCAAAAGAATCGCTTATTTATTTACAAGAAGTTGGCACCTCAAAAACATATAGTCAGCACACCAACTCCCGTAAATATATGAACTCTTTTTTATTCTTTATTGTTAAAGAAGGGAACGGCTCATTAAAATACGACTCAAACACTTATGATCTTAAAAAGGGAGAATGCGTCTTTATCGATTGTCATAAGCCTTATTCCCATTCTTCTGATAATTGGGAGATTTCTTGGGCACACATTAATGGTATTAATCTAAAAAACATATATAACAAGTATCTAGAAAGAGATGGTGATTTTGTTTTTAATGCAATAGAACCCAATAAATATATAAACTTGTTAGATGATGTATATATGTTATCTACATCAAACGACTACACTCGTGATATGAATATATATAGTAAAATAACGGAATTACTGTCTTTACTAATGTCAGAAACAATATATCCTGAAAAAAAGAATACTAAACATATTTACGATTTAGATAATATAAAAAAATATCTAGATGATAACTACACCAATAATATTTCATTAAAAAAAATATCGTCTATTTTCTTTATAAACAAATTCTATTTAACAAGAGCATTCAAAAATAAATATGGAACAACAATAAATAACTATGTTATTGAAAAAAGAATAACCAAGGCAAAAGAGTTGTTAAGATTCAGTAATAAAAAAATAGAAGATATTTCTTCTATTTGTGGGTTTAGTGACCCAAACTATTTTTCTAGGACCTTTAAAAAAGTAGAAAACGTTTCTCCTTTCGAATACAAGAAAACGTGGTAATCACGTCGTGTCGTTTTATAATATAGTGATTTCTTGCCGATTTTTTCAACATAAATGCACATATTTAATTCATCGCTCTTGTTATTCTAAATATTCTCCATTTTATCCTCTTAATAACATATAATGATGATATATGGAATCATCAAGAAAAACATATATAGATTTCTTAAAATTTATATGTATTACATGCATAATGTTGGCGCATGTTGAATCGCCCGATTGTATAAAAATGATTAGAAGCTTCGATGTCCCAATGATGGTTATGTTGTCTTCTATGTTGGGCAGATACTCTTATAGCAAATATATCGGGAAAAAGAATGGGATAATAATTTATTGGAAAATCAGGGCAAAAAGGCTACTTATTCCGACGTGGTCTTTTTTGGTTATTTATTTCATATTGCAAATTATTTTTGGAAAAATACGCCCAATTCAATACTATATAGCATCGTTTGCTTTAACAAGATTAGCAATTGGATATGTTTGGATAATAAGAATTTACTTGCTTAGTTCGCTTCTTATTCCTTTGTTTGAAAAAACGAGCAAAACAAAAAAGACGGCGTTTTTTATTGTGGTATTATACGTGCTTTATGAACTAGCGTATCATTTTGGACTAGATAGCAATGCTTTTCTAGACAATACTGTCTTTTATATTATTCCTTATGGCGTCATATCTTATTTTGGATACATTTATTCTGATATTGGGCAGAAATGTAAAACTATAATTAAATATTCATCATTAGTTATATTTGCTATTATTTTTGTATTGTTAAAAAATGTAACGGGTTCATTCCAATTATTAGAAGTAGCTAAATACCCTCCTAGACTATATTACTTAAGTTATGGTGTATATGTATCTTTTTTACTTATTGGAATTTGTGAAAGAAGGCAGTTTAATTTTTTCTCTAACAAACTGATTGTGTTTGTGTCTAAACACTCGTTGCCTATATATTTGTATCATATTTTATATTTAAATCTATATTCTCGCGTTCTTCCTGAAACAGAATGGTTTCTAGAGTTTGTTGTTGTTTATTCTATGAGCATTATTACAACATATATTAGTAATTGTATAATAGACTACGTTGTGGCAAAATGTCCTAAATATGATTTTTTAAAATACTTTAAATAGGTGCACGTGTTTAAGTTTTGAAGATTTTATTACATCCTTTCATTGCATAAATA
>JAGHUL010000104.1 GCA_018064825.1 Candidatus Colivicinus equi | reverse complement strand
TTTTGTTAAACGTTTTGCGCTCAAGTATAAACATATAGTATCATTTAGGTGTAGTTATTAAATCGATGATTTAGAGAAGTAATTGATTCACTGTTTCTAGAGAGCAATCGTCTGGTGAAAGATTGTAACAACAATCAATGAAATGGACTAATGAGAGACTTCTGGAATTGAGTATAGAAGTACGGGAGTGATTCACCGTTACCAAGAAATCGCGTTTGATAGAACGCTTGCGCTATAGGTGGCTAAGCAAGTTAACTCTTGTCCTGTGGGCAAGAGTTTTTTGTTTAGGAGGGAATAAAATGTACGGGCAATTTGGTGGACAATATGTTTCAGATGGATTAAAAATTAGACTCGATGAAATCTCTAAAAATTTTGAAGAGATTAAAAAAGATCCACAATTTAAAAAAGAATATTTTGATTATTTAAGAGATTATGTTGGCAGACCATCACCATTAGACTTTGCAACAAGATTAGGCGATTACTGTGGTTGTAAGATTTATCTAAAAAGAGAAGATTTGAATCACACAGGTGCTCACAAGATTAATAACGCTATTGGACAAGCTTTGCTAGCAAAACGAATGGGCAAGACACACATTATTGCTGAAACAGGCGCTGGTTCTCATGGTTGCGCAACAGCTTCTGCTTGTGCAATGTTGGATTTAAAATGCACCATTTTTATGGGTAAAGAAGATATGCTTAGACAAGCACCTAATGTTAAAAGAATGCAACTAATGGGTGCTGAAGTTGTAGAAGTAACAAGGGGAAACTCAACATTAAGAGATGCAATTGATGAAGCTTTTGATTATTTAATGAATCATGAAGATGTTTTCTATTTAATTGGATCAGCAGTTGGTCCTGAACCATATCCCGAAATGGTTGAATATTTCCAAAAGATAATTGGCGAAGAAGCCAAGAAACAAATTTTAGAAACGGAAAACCGTTTGCCAAATGCAATAGTTGCATGTGTTGGCGGTGGTTCAAATGCCATTGGCATTTTTTCGGATTTTATCGATGATAAAGATGTTGAATTGTATGGCATTGAAGCTGCTGGAAAAGGTATTGATACAAAGATGCATGCTAGCGCTATGAGTGAAAACAACATCTCTATTATGCATGGCATGAAATCGTATTTTCTTCCTGATGGTAATGGAGGCGTTAGAGATGCTTATTCATTATCAGCTGGCCTAGACTATCCAGGTATTGGTCCAAAACACGCTTATTTAAGCTCAATCAATAGAGTAAAATATGATTCAATAGAAGACCAGGAAGCAGTAGAGGCTTTTAAATTATTATCAAAATTAGAAGGAATAATCCCTGCATTAGAATCATCGTTTGCAGTTGCTTATGCAATTAAACTTGCAAAAACAAAAACTAAAGACGACATTATTATCATCAATTTATCTGGACGTGGTGATAAAGATTTAGATTTGATACTAAATAATTAGAATGATCCATTCTATGCTTCTAAGCATTTTATTACTTTAGGCAATAATTGTTTCTTTCTAGAAACAAGTCCGTTTACAAAATTATTATTAATATTCTTTGCGAACATTTCATTTAATAAGTAGGCTTTTTCGCCGCCTGCCAAAACATATGAACCAGACCCATTTGGATTGGTAAGCATAATCACAATCAAATCATATGAACCAGTTTTTGAACTGTCATTTATATACTGTTGTAAATCGTTTTTGATAATTTCAAATTCTTCGCTTGATTTACATAACGACTGAGACAAACCAACTTTAATTCCGTCAAAATTAAATTCTTTAAAATCATCATAAACAATTTGAATAAATCTTTTAGATAATAGAGAGTCAGTGTGTTTAATCATTTCTTTTGAAAGTTCATCAGCATTAACTCCGCTTATCTTTTCTAGTTTTTTCAATATTTCTATATCTAAGTTTGTTGTTGTAGGAGATTTTAAATTCATTGTGTCTGATACAAGCGCACCTAGCAACAAGCCCGCTAGTTTCTTATCAAGTTTGATGCCGCTTTCAAAGTATTTATTCGCAATAATCGTTGCGGTAGACCCGACTGATAAAGTTGTAATATTGATTGGATTGTCGCTTTCAAAACCTCCGAATCTGTGATGGTCTATTATTTCTAATATTTCGCCATCTTCAATTTCGTCAATAGATTGTTTGAATTCGTTGTGGTCAACTAATATCAACTGCTTCTTTTTATAGTTAGATAAATGATATCTAGTTACTGCTCCAACAACTTTTCCTTCGCCATTAATTACAGGATAAGATCTGTGTCTTGAGTTTGCTATTTTTTTATTGGCTTCTTGTACAGTGTTATTTGCATTAAAGTATTCGACTTTATTTGCTTTCTGCATAACATGTTCAATTGTTGGTATTTGATAGATAAGACGAGTTGCAGATAAAGGAGTAATGGCCGTGGTGATAATTGTTGTGTCTGTATCTTTAGCTAGTTGTAATATTGTTTTTGAAATAGGAGAGCTAGTTACAACAATCAACATTGTTGCTCCTAAACCTAAACAATACTTCATTTTGTCGTCTTCGTTTCTTGTTACAACTATGCTGTCTAATTCAACTCTAGATTTTAGCGTCGGGAAGATATGAAGTTTACCGCCAAGTGCTCTAGAGCCACGAATTATCAGCTTCCCTTCAAGTATCTTAACAACATTATCAATTTCTATTTTTTTAATAATGCTTTCTAATTGTTTATCTGTTTTTGTCCACATATATGTCAAATCATCTAGTGAGATGATTCCTTCAAGATGTTTGCTTTTATCTGCAACAATTAGGTTTTTACTTTTTTGCTTTAAACATAAATCCAAGGCTTCTTTCATTGTTAAATCTTTAGAAACCAAGCTTGGTTTATCCATATCTATTTCTAATAAAGAAGATCTTGCTGAATATAATCTAATTGGGTCTTCAAAACCAAATCTATCTAATAGATATTCTGTTTCGTTGTTTGTTGATCCAATTCTTGCCGCTATTGCGTTTTTACCTTGTTTTTTTAACAGCTCTGCATAAGCAATAGCAGAAACAATAGAATCTGAATCAGGATTTTTATGTCCTAATACATATATTGGATATTTCTTCATAATAGGTTTCTCCATCATAATTTTATTTTATCAAATGATTCATGGTTGTTTTTTTAATATGCCTTCCAACAAAAAAGAGAATGCTAATAATTCTCTTTTTCTTATTAATTATCAATTGCTTTCTTGTGAAGAATCTTTAATGTATTAATCCATTCCATAATCATATCAGGATTATCTGGGAAGCAACGATAACTTAACATATCATCTTGAATCTCAAATCGTTTTCCAGGAACGAATGGTAAAGAAGGAAAATCCAAAACACTCTTTTCTATATGACGTGGTTGTCCATCTATGATGGCATCCAAAATTATTGACGTTGTGTTAAGAGTGACCTTACCTTCACCTGCTGGTCTAAAACCAATATCTATTCCGTTCATAACACTAACTTTGCAATGTAAGCTCATAAAGAAATTTTCATTTATCTCTTGCTTTCTTTGCTCTAAAATCCATTTAACCCAAGAAGAAACGTGTCTTACTTCTTGTTTAGGATCATCGCAATGTAAGAAACCCATATTGTCCATTGTTTGTGTATAACCACAGGCGATACAAGATAAAAAGCTGGTTTATTTGCATAATTCCTACATGTTTTAGTTATTTTTTCCTTATACTCTATATATGCACTCATATAATTATCACCAATCAAAATATCAAAGATGTTGGTATTGCAATTATTATGGTCGCCACCTTAATAACAACGCAACAAAAATATATTGTTTCTAATTCTAATTCTCCAACAAAAACTTGCTTTTTTAGATAAACTAATCGTATCAATGAATTCTTTTAATTATCTTTTTCATTTGACTATATTAAATCTTTTTTTACAACTCTTTAATAAGATAGATGATACAAGCCAATATTTAACAATATATGTATAATTGAAATGAGGGTACCCCAAAATAATTGTAATTAACGTAAGGGCTACATAATGAGGTGGATATGATTAGTTTTATTAAAAGTAGTATTAAATTATTTTTCTTTAATATTAAATCGATTCTTATTTATAGTTTTTTATATACACTTTTAACTTCTTGTTTATCGTATGTTGTTATTAATGGTTCAACATTATTAGCGATGAAGGTCGCTAATATCAATTACATA
>JAGHUL010000068.1 GCA_018064825.1 Candidatus Colivicinus equi | reverse complement strand
ATAATTCCATCTATACATTCGCCAAGGTTATGAGTAGGCATATTAGTAGCCATACCAACCGCAATACCCATTGAACCATTAACTAATAGGTTAGGGAACTTACTAGGTAAAACTGATGGTTCCCTATGTCTTGCATCATAATTATCTTTCCATTCGATCGTTTCTTTCTTAATGTCCTGTAATAATTCCAGGGAAATTTTTGACATACGTGCTTCAGTATAACGCATAGCTGCAGCGCCATCACCATCTAGTGAACCGAAGTTTCCGTGTCCATCAACTAGTGGATAACGATATGAGAATGGCTGCGCCATTCTTACCATGGTTTCATAGATTGCTGTATCACCGTGTGGGTGATATTTACCCATAACTTCACCGACAATGTTTGCGGATTTTACATGTGGTTTGTCTGGTGTGAATCCTGCATCATACATTGCCCACATAACTCTACGGTGAACTGGTTTTAAACCATCCTTTACATCTGGTAAAGCACGGTCAATAATAACTGACATTGAATAACTTAAGAAGTCTTCTCTCATTTCAGAAGAGATATTAACTTCTTTCATATTTCCATGATTGAAAAATCTGCTATCTAATTCTTCCATGATTGACCTCCTATATATCTAAGTTTTTAGCGAAGTGCGCATTCTCAACAATAAAGTCTTTACGAGGTTCAACTTCGTCACCCATCAACATTGAGAATACAGAGTCCGCATCAATTGCGTCTTGAATAGAAACTCTCTTTAATGTTCTGTGTTCTGGGTCTAGGGTTGTCTCCCAAAGTTGACTTGGATCCATTTCACCTAAACCTTTATATCTTTGAACATCATATTTTTCGTCACCGAAGTCACGTTTTGCGAGTTCAAGTTCATCATCTGAATAACAATATCTTAATGTCTTTTGTCCTTTAAATAATTTGTACAGAGGTGGCATTGCGATATATACATATCCACCTTCGATTAATGGTTTAAAGTAACGATACAAGAATGTAAGCATTAATGTTGCGATGTGTTGACCATCGACATCGGCATCGGTCATGATTACTATCTTGTGATATCTTAATTTAGAAATATCTATTTCATCACCAAAGCCACAACCAAACGCTTGAATCATCATTCTGATTTCAGCGTTATCAAATATACGGTGTAGTCTTGCTTTTTCAACATTTAAAATCTTTCCTCTTAAAGGAAGAACAGCTTGGAAGTTTGAGTCTCTGCCTTGTTGTGCTGAACCACCGGCAGAATTTCCTTCGACGATATATATTTCACAAATTGAAGCATCTCTAGAAGCACAGTCTTTTAATTTTGTTGGAAGGTTTGCAGAACCAAAATCATCTTTTCTTCTAACTGACTCTCTAGCTTTTTGAGCAGCTAATCTTGCTTCTGATGCGGATTTTGCTTTTTCAATAATTATCTTTGCGGTATCAGGATTTTCTAATAGATAACGTTTTAAATAATCACCAAATATTTTATTTACAACAGGTTTAACTTCAGCGTTACCTAGTTTACCTTTAGTTTGTCCTTCGTATTGAGGGTTTGGATGTTTAACAGAAATGATAGCTGTTAAACCTTCTCTTAAATCATCGATAGATAATTTTTCATCATCTGATTTAAATAGTTTATTATCTTTTGCATAAGCGTTCACAACTCTTGATAAGGTTTGTCTAAATCCATCTAAATGCATACCACCATCAGGAGTAAAGATGTTATTACAGAAAGAATAAGTTTTCTCGTTATAATCAGTGTTGTATCTTAATGAAACTTCTACTGATATTGATGTTTCTTTATCAGTTCCATCACAATATAAAATATCGTTAAATAATTTAGTTTCTGCTTGATCTAAGAAAGCAACATATTCCTTAATACCACCTTCGTATAAGAATGAAGTTGTACCCTTTAATTCATCTTCTTTGTTCCAATTAAAGTTTAGAGCGATACCTTTGTTTAAGAAGGCCATCTGTCTAATACGGTTATATAAAGTGTCGTGATTATAAACAGTACCTTCTTTAAATATTTCATCATCGGCTTTAAATCTAACTGATGAACCTGTTTCGTTTGGATCACAAGTTCCTATCTCTTTTAAAGGAGTATCAACTTTGCCGCCATCAACAAACTTAATAAAGTAGACTTTACCATCTTTCTTTACAGTAACTTCTAACCATTTTGATAGTGCGTTAACAACCGATGCACCTACACCATGTAGACCACCAGAAACTTTATAAGCTCCACCACCAAATTTTCCACCTGCATGTAGAACAGTAAAGATAGTTTCAACAGTTGAAACACCAGTTTTAGGGTGAATTTCTACTGGCATACCTCTTCCATCATCGGTAACAGTAATAACATCATCACTATCTACTGATACATCTATTTTTGTAGCATATCCTGCTAAAGCTTCATCAATAGAGTTATCAATAATTTCCCATACTAGATGGTGTAATCCGGCTGCTGATGTTGTTCCGATATACATACCAGGTCTTTTTCTGACAGCTTCAAGACCTTCAAGCACTTGTATATCTTCTGATGTATATTCATCATGTTTTATCGCAGTATCAGGCATTTTGTTCCTCCTTTATTTCTATTAATTTATATTTATCAACAATATTTAAATTATTAATATCTGTATTAGTAATTATCGTTTGACTATCTTTAGGTAATATATTTAATAATCTCAACTGATTATTTTTATCTAATTCTGATAAAATATCATCTAATAAAATAATCGGTGTCTTTTTAGTTATTTGTTTAATATACTCAACTAAAGCAAATTTAAAGGCAATTAATACCATGCGTTTTTGTCCTTGAGATGCATAAGTATTTATTTCAAAATTATCTATTTTAAAATAATAATCATCATGGTGAGGTCCAAAAGTCGCGTATTGATAATAATTATCTTTATCTTTTGATCTTTCTATTTCTTCTTCAACTTTATCTACTTCTGAACATTTCTTATAGATAATTTCTATTTTTGAATTTGTATTAGAAAGTAATTGATAGATATTACTAATATTTTTATTTATTTCTTCAAAGAACTCTTGTCTAATTCTAATAATGTTTTTTATTGGTTCAACCATTGAATTATTTATTAGTGATAATAATATTTCATCTTTATTTGTTTGTTTTAACAAATTATTTTTATCAGCTAACAATTTTTTATATTTAGTTAGTGAATCAATATATATATCAGAAATTTTACTTAATTCAACATCAATAATTCTTCTTCTGTCGCTTGGGCTCGTCACAAATAATTCCAAGTCCCCAGGTTTAAAGATAACTGCATTTACTTTACCTATAAATTCAGAAGTTTTTTTAATTGAATTATTGTTTATAAATAGGCTTTTTCCATTTTTATTAAGAACTAATTTATATTCATCGCTTTGTGTGTTTAAAACGATTCTTGAATATTCAGTTTGTTTTTTAATTAAATCTACATCATTTAATGTTCTGAATGATTTAACATTTGAAATAACAATAATAGCTTCTAAGATGTTTGTTTTGCCAACACCATTTTTGCCGATAATAATATTTAAATGAGGATCAAATTCTAATTGATAGTTTGTATAATTACGAAAATTGTTTAGTTTAATAGATTTTACTAACATATTTCGTAAATTTGATGGTCTATTTCTATTTGATCTCCTTTATATAATTTTCTTCCTCTTCTATTATCTAAATTGTTATTTATAATAACATTTTTAGTTGATAGAAATGATTTAGCTTCTCCACCACTAGAAATTAAATCAACAATTTTAAGAAATTGCCCTAGAGTTATATATTCATCTCTAATTTCTACTTTTTTTGTGCTCATATACACTAAAATTATACCATTTTTAGCTTTATTTTACGATAGTAAGATTTTAAATTTATTACGTATTACTATTAATAAAAAATAAAAAAGCCATTAAATTGAAAAATAATGGCTTTATTTAATATTTTCTTTAATTTTAGGTTTTAATGATATGTTCTTACAGGAGATATCAATTGAATTAAATTTTCATCATTTTCTTTAATAATAATTAACGGTTTTAATTCACCTGAGAATTTAATTATTATTTCTTCAGAATCAATCGCTTTAATAGCGTCAATCATGTATTTACCGCTACAAGATATCTCTAGAGGATTTCCTTCAAATGAAATAACTGGTATTTCTTCATATGATTGAGATAATTGGTTAGCTGCTGTAATTTCTAAAGTATTTCCTGAAATTGCGAGTCTAACAACATTTCGACCATCAGATTTAATAAATGAGTTTCTATCAATTGCTGTAACTAAATTTCTAGCTTCTAGTTTTAAAGTTTGATTGAAATTTGCAGGAATTAGTCTAGAAGTATCAGGGAATGTATCATCTAATAATCTTGCATCAATTATTGAATTACCGAAGATGAAAGATATTTTTTGTGGAGAAATTGCAACAACTATTTCTTTTTCATTTCCGATAGAGTGAATTACTTCACTTAAATATTTAGCTGGAACAGTGATATTGAAGTTTTGTTCAGAACCTATTTCTATAGTTTTAGTAGCTAAACGATAAGAATCTGTAGCATTAATAGTCATCTTACCATCGTTAGCTTTAAAATTAACGCCAGTTAACACGGGTCTAGTTTCTTTATCTGAACACGCGAATATTGTTTGATCAATTATTTCTTTAAATAGATCTGTAGATAATTTAAACGGAGTATCACATTCAGTTTCAAAGTTAATATTTGGATATTCACTAGCTTTCATACCATTAACTTTAAATTCTGAATTACCACCATATATTTTTACTAAAGTTCCATCAATCAATTCAAAATTAATAAAATCAGAATCAATTCTTCTAACAATTTCTAATAAATTTCTTGCATCAATAATAATTTCACCAGTTTCATTAATAATAAGAGTGTTTGTATCATTGTTATTAATTGCTGTTCTAATAGAAATATTAGAATCAGAAGAAATAAGTACTAAAGAATTATCTCTCACTTCAATTTTTATGCCAGATAAAGATGGAAGAGGAGTTGTGTTAGAGATTGCTCTTACAGACATAGTAAGTGCATCTAAAAATTCTTTCTTTGAAATTTTAAAATTCATAATGGTGACCTCTTATTATTTAAATTTATTAAGTTATTATTATTAAGAAGTTGAAAACTGTGGAAAAGTGCTAAAAAGCCCTTAATAACAATATAATTTTAACAAATTTACAGTTGAATAAAAAGTTAGAAGATGTTAATTATTTAAGCTTAGTTTCTATTTCGTTAATTGCTTTTAAGTATAAAGGATCTGTTTTAATTAACTTCTCAACCTTTTCACAACTTGCCATTACAGTAGTATGATCACGTTTTCCAAACTCCTGACCAATACTATCATACGGAGCATCTAATAATTTACGACACAAATACATAGCAATATGTCTAGCATTAGCTATATTTTTAGTACGAGTAGCAGAAGTAATTTGTTGTTTTGTTAAATTATAGTAATCACAAACAACTTTTCTAACTGATGGAATTGTTAATTCATTACCTAATTCTTTTATTTGATCAGCAAACGCTTCAGTTGCTAAAGATAAAGTAATATGGTCTTCGTTCTTGAATTGGATTGAATAGAATAATAATCTAGTTAAAGCACCTTCTAGACTTCTAACATCTTTAGAGAAATTAGTAGCTAAGAAATTAAATACCTCTTCATCAATGCTTTGTTCACTTGATAAGTCAACCTTGCTTTTTAAAATACCGATTGATGTTTCAAATTCAGGAGCTTCAATATTTACGTTTAAACCTTGATTAAATCTAGATATAATTCTCTCTTCTAAATCTTTAATATCATTAGGAGTACGATCTGCAGTGATACAAATTTGTTTATGTGCATTAATTAAATAATTAAATATAGTAAAGAATATTTCGTGTGTTTTAGCTTTATTACCAGCAATAAATTGAATATCATCAATTAATAATAAATCTAAAGAATAGAAAGATTGTTTAAATTCATCTAATCTATTTTCTTTAGTAGCTTTCGCAACACCTTCTACAAACTCTGGACCACTAGTATAACCAATAATATAGTTAGGGAACATTTCTTTAACTTTATTACCAATAGCGTTTAGTAAATGTGTTTTTCCTAAACCGGCATTTCCATATATAAACAAAGGATTATAAACCAAACCTAAATTTTGTGCACATGTCATCGAAGCAAATTGAGCTTGAATATTAGACTTTCCTACAACAAAGTTTGTAAAAGTTTGGTTATGATTTATTTTTCTTGAAAAGAACTCATTAGTAAAAGAAGAAGAATTAGAATTTTTAATCTCATCTTCCATACAAATCTTGATATGTATTTTTTTACCAATTACTTCCTCTAAACATCCTTCTAATAAATTGATGTTTTGATTCATTATAGAGAAATTAATAAATGAAGGCACAACAACACTAGCTTCATCATCGCTTAATTTATATAATTTAGAATCATAATATGGAATTTCAGCCTTAGAAATCTGTTCAGATTCTACAGCTTTGTTCATGGTTCTAGTCCATACATCTTTTAATAAAAATTCGTCCGCAATCATAATACTTCACCTGAAACGGTAAGAATATAATATCACGAGTTTTCC
Source organism: Candidatus Colivicinus equi (assembly GCA_018064825.1). Taxonomy (GTDB): domain Bacteria; phylum Bacillota_I; class Bacilli_A; order Erysipelotrichales; family Erysipelotrichaceae; genus Colivicinus; species Colivicinus equi. The sequence goes on along the minus strand of JAGHUL010000068.1, from coordinate 6,625 downwards.
ACAATTTTACAATAAATTTTTGAAAGTTTTCCACAATTCACAATCAAAAATATCACCATCTTCAATTCCCATCGCATAATTGTGAGTTTTCCACGCTTTTCCACAATTTTATTTTGTGGATAAAATGTGGATTAATTTTCCACAAATCTATCAACAGTTAACAATTGTTAATAAATATAAGTTTTCCACCAAACTTTTCAACACCACAAACATCAAAAATACCCTTTATTTATCGTGTTATTTATAGTTTTCCACATATTAAAATATTAGTGGAAAAGAAATAATAAATAATGTTAAAAATAATCAAATTATTATTTTAAATAACAATATTTATCAACTCATTTATTACACAATATGCCACAAAATAACAAACAACAAAATATCTTATAATATTTATATGAGAAAACCTGAAAAATGTATTATTACAAACATTTGTTTGGTATATAACAAAGACAATATTTTAGTAATTGACAGAAAAAAGAAAGATTGGCCAGGATTAACTTTTCCTGGAGGTCATGTTGAGAAAAATGAAGATTTTAATACTTCGGTTATTCGCGAAGTAAAAGAAGAAACCGGACTTAAAATTAAAAATCCTATTTTATGTGGAATAGAGGAGTTTAAAACCGATAAAGAAGATAGATATTTAATGTTGTATTACAAAACAAATAAATATACAGGAAAAATTAAATCATCTAATGAAGGTGAAGTATTTTGGATAAACAAGCAAGATTTAAATAAATATAAATTATCCTTAGATTTAAAAAGAATATTAAGAATAATGGAATCTGATAAATTATCTGAATTAATTTATTATCATGATGCACAAGGAAAATATAGATCAAAAATAGTATGAAAATAATGGTTATAGGATATAGCGGAGCTGGCAAGTCGACACTATCAAAAGCTTTAGCAAATCATTACAATATCCCGCTTCTATATTTAGACAAAATTCAATTTAAAGAAGGGTGGATCGATAGAGATAGTTCTGAAGCATTAACTATGGTTGAAGATTTTATTAACAACAACGACAGTTGGATAATCGACGGAAACTATCACAAACGTTTATATGAAGAAAGAGCAGAACTAGCAGATCAAATAATATATTTAAACTACAATCGTTTCTTGTGCTTGGCACGAGCTATTAAAAGAAGATTTGAATATAGCAGCAAAACAAGAGAATCAATAACAGAAGGATGTAAAGAAAAAATAGATCTATCTTTTGTTTGGTGGATACTATATGATGGCAGAAGAAAGCAATATAAGAACAAAAGAGAAGAAATAAAAAATAAGTACAAAGATAAATTTTTGGAATTTAAAAATCCAAAACAATTAGATAAATATTTGAGAGAAAATAATATACAACTATAATAAGTAGTAGAGGGAACATATATGTATAAAACAAAAGATTTATTCAATTTAGATAAAACAATGGCAAAAGAATATTTGAGTCAATACGAATATCCTTGGCAAGCACTTAAAGGTATATCTGATTTTATTCTTGAACTTGGAAGCAAGTTGGATACAAACGAATATCAACAAGAAAAAGAAAACGTTTGGATTCACAAGAGCGCAAAAGTTATGGACAGCGCATATATAAACGGACCAACCATCATTGGTGAAAATGCTGAAATAAGACATTGCGCATTTGTAAGAGGACCAGCACTTATTGATAAAGACTGTGTTGTTGGAAACTCGTGTGAAATAAAAAACGTAATCATGTTTGAACATTCAGAAGTTCCACACTTCAATTATGTTGGAGATTCAATATTAGGATATAAAGCACATATGGGCGCAGGAGCCGTAACATCTAATTTAAAAGCCGATAGAAAAAACATTATCATCAAAGATGGTGAAGAGCAAATACAAACCGAAATTAAAAAGATAGGTGCTATCTTAGGAGATAACGTTGAAGTTGGATGCAACGCTGTGTTAAATCCTGGAACAATTGTTGGCAAGAATTCAAATGTTTATCCAACAACTTGCGCAAGAGGAGTTATTAAAGAAAATAGCATCCTAAAAAATAACGGAACAGTTGTAGAAAAGAAATAAAAAAATGCCCGGGAAATTTTCCGGGCATTATTATTAAACTAATAAACAAATTATTTTAATGCGTTTCTAACAACGCCTTTTGCGTTGCTTAATTTTTCTTTTGCCTCATCTAGAGAAACGCCTAATAGAATCATAATGATTGCGAGCTTACAATTGTTATTTGTTTCGCTTAAAGTTTTGTCAGCTAAGTCGTGGTCACAACCAGTTGCTTCCATAACAATTCTTCTACATCTTTCAACAAGTTTCTCGTTTGTTGCTTTAACATCAACCATCAAATTTCCATAGACCTTACCAACACCAATCATTGAAGCGGTAGAAAGCATGTTGATAATAATCTTTTGACATGTTCCTGATTTTAATCTTGTTGAACCAGTTAATATTTCTGGACCAGCAGATACTTCGATAGGATTATCAACTAGTTTTCCTATTTCGGTATTTTTATTGCAACATACACAAGCCGTTTTTGCACCTAACTCTTTTGCGTATTCAATACCACCAATTACATAAGGCGTTCTTCCGCTTGCGGCAACACCAATCAACATATCATTCTTGCAGAAGCCATTTTCTTTAAGATCTTTAACACATAATTCTTTTGAATCTTCTGCGCCTTCAACAGCTTTAATAATGGCGCCGTTACCACCAGCAATCAAACCTAAGAATTCGTTTGTACAGCCGAATGTCGGATTACATTCAACAGCATCGATAATACCCATTCTTCCAGAAGTTCCTGCACCAACATAAACAATACGTCCGTTATTTTGCAAAGTATCAATCATTGCTTTAATAACTTTTTCGATTTGTGGCAAACCTTCTTTAACTGCAGCAACAACATTTAAATCTTCTTCATTCATTATCTTGATGATTTCAGAAGTTTCTAAAAGATCTAAATCTTTTGTTTTTGCGTTTCTTTGTTCTGTGCCTAAATTATTAATTTCTACCATTTTAATCCTCTACTTTTTAAATAATTTACCGTTGATATATGTTGCTTTGTTTACAAAGTTGTCATCAAATACGGCGATATCAGCTTTGTAATTTTCTTTGATTAATCCACGATCATTAATTCCCAACATTCTCATAGGGTTAATAGTTGCGCCGTTCATAGCTGTAACGAAATCAATCTTTGCTTCATGAATTGCGTAATCCAAGATGTGACAAAGTTTATGACAAGAGCCAGCCAATGTGGTTGTTCCAGTAATATAACCAACTCCATCTTCAGAAATAGTGGTTGATCTACCTTTTTCTTCGTTAACATATACACCAGGTTTTAATCCTTTGATATTTACTGAATCAGTAATCAAAATGAATTTATCTTTACCTTTTGTCTTAGCTAAAATATTAGCAGCTATCTTATTTACATGGATACCATCACAAATACATTCGGCGTAACAATTATCAAAATACATTGCAGCACCTACAACACCAGGTTCTCTATGATGCAAACCCTTCATACCATTATAAGTATGAGTGAAAGAAGTTGCGCCATGTTTAATTGCTTCTGCACAAATATCGAAAGTAGCACCAGTATGTCCTAAAGAAACCTTCATACCTTTATTTACACAATAGTCAATTACATCGTATTTGCCTTTTAACATTTCAGGGGCGATCATAACGTATTTTAAATGGCCGTTACATGCATTATTAAATTCATCAATAACTTTTTTAGTAGGTATGATTTGGAAATCTAAACTTTGCGCTCCTCTTTCTTTACCTGAACAAATAAACGGACCTTCTTCATAAACACCTAATAGATGAGTACCTTCTTTGTTGTATTTGTCGATATATTCACCTATGTTCTTCAAAGCTTTTATTAAGCCTTTCTTTGGAAAAGAAGAAATAGAGGCTAATGTACTAGTTACGCCTTCACTTGGAAGGTAAGCAGTCCATTCTTTTAACCATGCTTTAGTAGCGTTATTAGATTCGCAACCGTTATAACCGTGATTGTGTACATCAACAAGTCCTGGCATAACAATTAAATCGCCATAATCTTTATCAACTTTAAATAAACCGTAAGGGAAGACACCAGTAATAGTATCTTTTTCAATTCTTATTTGTTTTGGTTGAAGTTTCTCTTCAAAATAAACTCTTTTAGATTGAATAATCATTTGTTTTTCTCCTTGTTAATAAGTTAAAAAACGGGCTTACAATGTAAACCCGTATTTATATTAGAAGTGTTTAACTCTTCCTTTGAAGTGATTATAAATAGCGTCATTATCAAAGCCATCAACGTTTTGTGATTGGAAAACATAAGGACGTTTACCATGAGACAAAACAATCTTAATTGCTTCAGAAATGATAGTGTTCATTAAGAACATAGTAACAATTGATGAAGCAGGACCAGTCTTGATGCCATCTAAATCTAAAGTTGCATCAGCTGTAGGAACACATGAATCAATAACGCAATCAACACACTCAAACAATCTCTTACCACTTGGATGTCTAGAAGTTTGGTTTCTAGATTGATCTAAGTTTGTTAAAGCGATTGTATAAACGCCTTCTTTCTTACAACGCATTGCCATTTCAATAGGCATGTTATTTCTACCTGAATTTGAAGTGATTAACATGATGTCTCCAGGTTGTATGTTATAAGAATCATAAATTACATCAGATACACCGCTAGTTTTTTCCATGGCACCAGATCTTTGAGCGCCAAATGCTGTCAAAGTATCAGGATCTAGCATTGCATCAACATTGCCTAGACCACCAGCTCTTGCAAACAATTCAATACCTAACATATGTGAATGTCCTGTACCGAAAGTATGAATAACTTTATCGTTTTCAATGTTTTCTGCAAACTTAACAGCTAATTCTTTAATTACTTCTTTGTTTTTTTCTTCAGCAACTTTAATTACTTCAATAAGCTTATCACCGTACTCGAAATTCATTATGCTCTCCCTTTATATTGTTCTTTAACTTTATCGTCGTGTTCTTTATCACCAAGAAGCATTGGTAATTCGTAACCATCTTCTTTTAATAATTCAATTGTTCTAGCTGCCATTGATTGAGCAATGCAGTTATTACAAATAGAAGAAACAGAACATACTTTTGCGACGCCGTCAGTCTCGATTAATGCATCGCCATGAGGACCACAGTTATCAATCACGATATCACCAAACTCATATAGCTTCTTGCCGCTTGGGTGTCTTGGCTCTTCAGCTAATGTGTGTTTCATAGAAGTAATAATAATTACTTTATGACCATTCTTCTTAGCTAAGTCAGCGATATCAATAACGATACCGTTAATACCTGAGTTAGAAATTACAATGAATATATCCTCTGGTTTCATATCATATAATTCATATAATTTGCCAGCAACGTTAGGTTTTCTTTCGAAGATGTTTTTATGATCTGTAAATTCTTCAACAGAAATACCACCCTTAGTAACAAAATCCGTCATTTCCATAATATGAATAGGAACTAAAGCACCAATACGATTCTTAATATCAATTCCTAAACCAACAGAATGTCCTGAACCAAATACATGGACTACGCCACCTTTTTCAATACACTCTTTGAATGCTTGAGCAGTAGCTTCAATATTATCTTTTTGATTTTCGTATAAATAATCTAGAAGAGAAGAAATTTCGTCTTTAAATCTTTTAGCGTCTATCATTATCTAACTCTCCTTTCGTATGGATCAGTTAATGAGTTGTTATGAATATCAGCACCCTTAACATTAGCGCTCAACAATACTGGAGCTGGTTTTCCGTTTTCAACGAACCAATTATAAACTTCAGCTGTAAGCATTTGTGCCATTACATTAGTAACTGTTGAACTTAATTGGCCAACAGGAGTTTCACCAATATGTAGAGCGATATCTGGATCATCACCACACATATCTAAATATTCATCACAATAATCTAATAATTTACCACCAACGCGATCATAAGTTTTCTTGTTGACAACGCCAACAACTTTTTGACCTTTAGCTTTACATTTCTTTGCTAATTCAATCATCAATGGTTCAGTTCCAGCAAAGCTAACAAGCACATACATATCACGATCATCTAATTGATATACTTGTTCAAATAGCGAAACAACATCACCGTTTTCAAACACCTTTCCTGAAACAACATCATCATTGTTTACAAGTTTCTTTAAGATTAAATCTCTAAACTTATATGCATGAAATGGTGCGATACCGCCTGCACGATAATTCAATTCATTAACGAATTCTTCGCAATGACCATAACCAAATAATTGAACTACGCCTTGTTTGTCCATGCATTCACCAAACATAGCAGCTACTTTTTTGAGTTTGTCTTTTTGTGATTCATAAGAAAAACTTATTCTGTCTTTTACAAGCTCAAAATATTGTTTTTTAATGTCCATATATTTTATGTCCTTTCCTCTTAACTTAATTATAGCACCGACATATGCTATACTTTACGTAGCGGAGGATACTTATGAAGGGTATTATAATAACAAGCCATGGCGAAATGGCAAACGGAATTTTAGACACATCTAAATTGTTTTTTGGTGAACAACCACAAATGAAAGCTTTTTGTTTAAAAGCAACTGATAACCCAGATGATTTTGTGGAAGTTTTAAAGAAAGGTATTGAAGAAGTTGATACTGG
>JAGHUL010000092.1 GCA_018064825.1 Candidatus Colivicinus equi | reverse complement strand
TGTAGGGAAGGTGACATTATCAAACATATACGATGCGTCATAGTTGGTATATAATTTATCTCCTCCATTTGATGTTATGGTGAAGACTGTTGATGATGAACGATATAGTAATGCTGATTCATCTTGAGCTAACGAAACATCGATATATGGTTTGCCATTGATGTCGCTATAGTTTCCTTCATAGACATTAGTAGCGAATGTTATTTTTTTGAAGATTGTTGAACCGAATTCATTTTGGATATTTCTTAAGATAGCCGATAATTCATTACCCGGTATCAACATGTGACTTATGGCGCTGGTATTTAATTTAAGATTGATATTAACTTCTCCAGACCAGCTTCCTGCTGTCAAAGCAGGAACATCATATTGAATTACGATATCTTCTGTATCATCTTTGCTTATCGATGCTGTATCGTTTAATATCGTGCCAGTAACATCGTCTTTTCCATGTTTATCTATAAGGGTAAAATTCTTATCAATACTGATGTCTAGAGTTTGATTGTCTGATAAATTGTTTTCGATTATTTTTATCGTAAATGATTTTGAATCATCTATTTCTACTTTTTCAGGTATTTCTATTACATACGACTCATCATAAGTTGAGGCATGAATATTGTATGAATACCCAAAAATTATAAGCAGCGATAGAATAAGTGTTTTAGTAAGAAAGTTTTTCATTTTTATGCCTCAACTCGTGAAAGTCTAATCTATTTCTACATCTTTTACCATGTATGAGCGATAAGGTAAATTGACGTGAGAAATTTATTTAATAACCAAGGATGCAGGACCTTGGCAAATATATTAGTTAGCAGCTACTAATGCTATAGTGACTGGTAGGTCAACTGACCAAGAACCAGCTGGAATATCGTTTTCATGGGTTACGCCTACAGCGAATTTCGCATCGTTACCATAGGTAGACTCTAGTACGGTGTATAAGAAGTCATGAGTACCATTAGTGATAGTTAAGGCGATAGATTGACGTCCACCAGTATTATTTGAATCTTTTAGTTGTGCTGATTCCGCAAAGGCGACAGCTATTTTTTCATCTGAAGAGATGTTACCTTTTGCTTGAACATCAAAGCTTACACTTTTGTCTTTAACGTTAACCTTTTTTGGAAGTTTTACAGTGTATTCTGATCCGACTTCTGCGTATAGTTGAACAGTTGTGTCTTTATCTGTTTCCGTTTCTGTACCTTCTTCAGCCCAAACAGCGTTTGGTAAAGCAAATAACATCATTGATGTTAATAAAGTGACCATTAGTTTTTTCATATTTTCTCCTTACTTAATTAATATTTCTTGTTCTTGTTTTATTCCTGACCAATATTTTTCTTTTGTTTCTAGGTCATAGGAACTTATGCTATATATAAGAGTATGCTTTCCTGCATCTAAGCTACTGTATATATCGAATTTTTCCATTTTTCCTGGTTCAATTAAACCTGAACTGTATAGGACCTCATCGTTGTAAGTTACATCAAAGGATAAGTACACTTCATTGGTTTCGGGATTTTGTAAGTATAAATAAGGATTGTCCTTATTTATACTTACTTGCCCATAGCCAACTAGTTCGGTGTATTCGTCAATTCCTTCGTTTTCAGTCGGGTTCATGTTTACCGTTTCGATATCGCATTGATTTTGCGATACTGTCTTGTCGCTTGTACCATTACTTATGGTTACTCCTCTTCCTCTTAGGAACATGAGGATTATTAGTTCGATGATAATAATCATCAATAATACAAGAATAGTTACAAGTCTTTTGTCTAATTTCTTTTTTTCCATTTTTTTCGCCTCTATATAGTTATTCCGTCAAAAAATAAAAATGCTTAAAAAAAATAAAAAAAAAAAAAAACATTGGATGAATTCCAATGTTAATTTAGTTGATCGTTTTTAACTTCGCCTGCAATATCTGAGAGTCTATATAGATGGTTATCATGAGTGAAGAAGTCTATTACAATATCACAATCATGGCTGTATTCTTTTAGTTGTTCGAATAAGATATCGGATATTTCAAAATATGTCTTAAGACTATATATCTCAAATATTGTCACATAACGAGAATTATCTGGGGCAAAGAAGGTATAGAAAGTTGTCTTTTCATAATCGTATAGACTACTTTTGATGTCATTTGCTTGTAAGTATTTGATGAAATTGATATTGTCTTCCTCATTGCTAGATGTTACAAATACCTTTGCATATACCAAAACATCCAAAGGTAGTGACAACATATCGCTGTCTTCGGGCTTAAAATACATCATTTCATGTAAACTCATATTTTTGTTTAGCATATGCATAATTATACAATAGAATGACTATGTCGTATAATGAATATGTGATTAATCATATTCCAAATCTTATTACTATATCTAGGATTGTTGGATCGCTATTATTGATTCCTTTGGAACCATTAACTAGCGAATTTTTTGTAGTATACATTTATTGCGGTTTATCTGATGTTTTGGATGGTTTTATTGCAAGAAAAGCTCATGTGACCAGTGAATTAGGTTCTAAATTAGATAGCGTATCTGATTTAATGTTTTATGTCATCATGATGCTTGAATTGATGCCTATATTAAAGACAAGGTTTCCAACATTTATCTGGATTTTCATTTATTCAATTTTAGGAATTAGAATAGCTATGTATGTTTATTTTGGCATGATCAATAAAAAGATTATGTCTAACCATACTGTTTTAAATAAGATTACCGGTTTTCTAGTATTCTTAACACCATTT
>JAGHUL010000072.1 GCA_018064825.1 Candidatus Colivicinus equi | reverse complement strand
TAGAAGATAAATTCTTCTCTTTTAGTTATGTATAATATCGCCAAAAAATAATTTTTCATTTTTTATCAAAAAGCACTTGATTTAAGTTATCAAATTTAGTTTCTTTTGTTTTGGGGTTAATAATTGGAATTCATGTTATTGATGGGCTTAGGTTAACAAGATTTGTTTCAAAGATTCCAAGTGCTATATTGACATCTTCTTTGATTGTTGTTTCGTTTTGCGTATCGTGCGGGTCTGAGAAGCGTATTTCAAAACTGATTAACAATGACCTCTCCTATGTTGATTTTATTGAAAAGAAACGCACTTATTATCGCGGTGTAACAAACTCTAAATATAGTTTAATTCCTTCTATATATCGTAATTTAGCCGTTGATAACAAAGGTGCGTATGAATTTTCATACAACTCTCTTAAGAAACTGTATTCAGATATTAATTTACAATCAAAATATAGTATAGTTTTTGATTCAGATATAGTTGATTACAGTTTTTGTGCTTTTGCTCAACATTCGATTAGTTATAGTCGTTTTTTAGATTTTACTGAGGAAATAAAAGTGGCTTTATCTTTTGCTACAAATAACTGGTTTCAATTAACGATTACTTAAACAACGAGGCAGCTCTATACGAAATATCGTTTAGTAAGGATATAGAAGAAAAAACGAAATGAAACTTACAGATTTGGACGTCATAATTATCGATAAAAAATTGGATGCTTCAACACTAATCAGGGGAAAAGAACTTTATTATTGTACATATAACGATTTCAAAACATCAACATTTATTTTAAAGGATAAGACAAACGATAGAATGAAGTATCAAAAAGGTTGTTTTTTATACTTTCAAAACGCTGTAATTGCTAATAATTGTCTATTGCTTCCTGCTAATTTTGGTAGAATTAGAAAATATACGATTCCGTCTTCAGGAAAAACAGTAAACAAGAAATCAATTTATGAGTATATTTTGCAAAACCATGATTGTTATAAATAAGAAAACATGATGGATCCGTACAAGTATTTCGAGGGTTCGCCTTTCTAATTAATTTATAGTTATGAATTATAAGAATCGATTTTCGTGGTATTGTTTTTTGTTGAAATACGCGGTTGATGGAGATAGCCAAATCATCAAAATAAATACATTTAATTCATCAACCAAAATTTATACATCCGGAAGGCGATTTATGGCTGATGGCTCAAGAAAAGAATCTGCGAGACGGATACGACTTGAGAAATTAAGACCGGTTAGAGCGGTTAGGTATAAAGGCGGAACATTTGAATTGACATCGTCAGGTTATAGCATAGCAAAAACTTTAAAGGATGTTATAGATGTTGATACTTCAAACGAGCCTCTTGATGAAATAACTTAACGTAAAGATTTGAAGATTAAATAAAAAGGAATTGTTCAAATTTGTTGCAATTATTCTTCCAATAAATGTTACGTGAATTCACTTGTTATATAAATTTCACCAATATTGAAATATAATAACTGATGTAGATAACAAGGAAGCAGACTTCTTGTTTCGCATGTTTCTATATGCGCAAATACATGTGTTTAACTGCAATTACTGTTGTTTTGTGCTAAAAAAGGGGGTTGTATGTTTAAAAAATTAAAAATTAATGGCTGGCGCCAGTTTTCCAATATTGATATTAATTTTCACGACCATTTAACTGTTCTTACCGGCGCCAACGGAGCGGGTAAAACTACACTGCTAAATTTACTTTCAAAGAGTATAGGTGGGGAGTCCACATTTCTTGGCTCGTACGAAAAAAGTGATGATGGAACATCAAAGTATAGTAATAGTTTAGACATATCTAAACAAAGCGCTTTAGATAGTTTGCCGACTCTAAATAGTTGCGCGCAAGCCATGAACAAGTTTGGTTATATAGAATATTCTAATGAAAAAGTTGGTGATTTGGTTGTACCTGAAGTTATAAAAAGTAGGATATATGGTGTCCAAATTAATGGCATGAATTTAGAAAAAGGCGTCTACATTGATTCCCATAGGCCTATTTTTCCTTATAAGGATTTAAAAAATATCCCTACCTCTGTTTTTTCAAGAACAAATATTTTTGCAAATTTTAATCGGTTTATTAAAACGTATATGCTTGATGGATACAGAAACACAGAAGAGATGTCGGCTACAATATTAATTAAGCAAGCGCTTGCTTCTTTAATTGTTTTTGGCTACGGAAACAAATTTACTATCCCTAACGATTCTGCAAGAATGTTGTTTGAGGGATATGTAGAAATATTAAAAAAGGTTTTACCGCCAGAATTAGGATTTAAGGATATCGCCTTGGATGTTCCTGAAATTATGCTGCGTACTAATACTGGCAACTTTCCGTTAGACGCCGCTTCTGGGGGTATTTCTTCTATCATAGAAATGACGTGGCTTCTTTACATGTATGCCGATACTTCAGAATCGTTTGTTGCTTTAATTGACGAGCCCGAGAACCATCTTCATCCAGAGCTTCAAAAAAGTCTGCTGAGTAATTTAATTAGTGCTTTTCCTAACGTGCAATTCATTGTTGCCACACATAACCCATTTATGATTACTGCAGTTAAAGATTCAAATGTTTATGTTTTAAAATACAACGATAATAATAAAGTTGTTTCAAACCAATTAGATTATATTAACAAAGCAGGATCATCCAACACTATTTTGCGTGAAGTTTTAGGAATAGATTCATCGATACCAATATGGGCTGAAAAAGAGTTAAAACGAATTGTTGAGATTTTCTCTTCAAAAGACTTTACTCAAGACAATATGGATGAATTGCGAACAGAAATGACAAATTCAGGCTTATCCGACCTTCTTCCCAACACAATTTCAAAGATAATCAAGGACAAACCAAATGATTAAGTTGATTAAAAACAAAAAACCTAAAATATTAGTGGATAACGAGAATCAATGGACAAAAGATTATCTTGAATGTTTGAAATCTGGTATAGAAAATAACACAGCGTTGTATAGATATAATAACAACGAAATCAAAAAAGCTCTAGAGATAGAAACACACGGAAAATGTGCGTATTGCGAAAGCAAAATTAAACATATCGGGTTTGGTGATATTGAGCACATCTTACCAAAGAACAAAAACGCTCGACCCGAATTGGTTGTTGATTGGAACAATTTAACTTTGGCATGTGAATACTGCAATAGAAAATGCAAAAAAGATTACTACAGTATTGACGACCCGTTAATTAATCCATATGTAGATAGCCCTGATGACTTTTTATTTTTTGCTGGTTCGCTTGTTTTCTCGCGCAATCAGAATTCTAAAGGACAAATATCAGTAAAAGTTCTTGACTTGAATAGAGCCGAGCTAGTTGTTCGAAGATCTGAATGTTTGGAACGTATAGACGAATTGTTGTATGAATGGAAAACTCAGACAAACAAAAACTACAAAAACGTGCTGTCATCTGAACTAAAAAAAGAAACATCTAATGATAAAGAGTACTCTGCGTTTGTAAAACATTATCTAATTTCTGTTGGATTTCCTATTGATTAAGAGCAACAGATTTTTCTTGTTGAGGATAACTTTACCTAAATTTCTGTTTTTATAATATTTCGGATTATCAATTGCTGCTATACTTTTTATTTGATTCTGTATCTTTGGATATAGATTTAAACTATCAATATAAACACCATTAGATAAAACAATATGTATCTTTCCATCTACATACTCTTTGTTGAATCTTATGTTCTTTCTTCATGGTTTAACACTTTCATAAAGATTATTGCTTATTAGTTTCCTTCTTCTTCAGCGAATTGTGCTTGCAAAGTTGTAATATACTCTCTTATTTGCTTTTCGCTATATCTAGTAACTTTGTTTAAAATAACGTCCCACTGATCTTCATATGCATTAAAGTTTTCGTCAACAAAACAGCTATTACCATTTTTAACCGCTCTTCCTTGTAAAGGCAAAGCAATTAAACTTCCTAATCCATTAGAACTATCTTGACTTAGATACATACGATCATAATATTCAAAACTTGATATCTTTATTGAATCAAGACATTTATCAATTAATAGATTGCCAAACATTCTAGCTAATGGCACTTTGATAGCTTCTCTAAAGAAAACCCATACATGACTTCCGTTCCCAGATGAAGATCTTTCAACTAATACATCCAGATTATTCTCTTTACAGACTTCTACAAACTCTTTTGTCTCTCTAATCCATTTATCATCTTTTTCTTTATGGTCATCAAAATCAAACGCCAAAAATCTACAAGTGTTATCTATTAGTGTTGTATATATCCCTATAACATCACTTCTATCTTCTTTATAACCTATGAAATGTTTTAATAAAGTGTTGCCGGTTAATTCTTGATATTTCTTAAATGCGCAATCTTTAGAACAAATCTTTTCTTTTCCACAATTAATTGGACAATTGTCGTTCCATCTATTTTCACATTGTGGATAATATCCACCATTGCTTGCTCTTTTTGCATACACATCTTTTCTATCTCTGAATAAAGAGAAAAAGCCTAACACCATTTTGTTAGTTATATATCTATTAATTATTCTTCCGCCTTGATCTAAATCGTAATTATCGTTTTCTTCTAACTTCTCTTTATCAATATCATCAATAAGTAAAGTTTTATCGTATTCATTTAGTTTCTTTCTTAAAATACGATTTTCTTTTTGAAGTTCTCTTATTATTTTTCTTAGTGATTCAATGTTATAACTATTATTCTTCATTTGTTTGTGTTAGATACATACAAAAGTTCTTAATATCATTGTTGAGTTTAATTAAAATCAAATCGACAAATACATCCGCTTAGTCTTTTAAACATCCAACAGGAACTACTTTAACACCTTTTTCAGTTGTATAAGCCATGTTTGCTGTTGCACATATTATTATCAACGCTGATGGTTCACGATACTTAACAGATGGATGTTCTTCATCTTTTACAACATTTTCATTGTGTTCCTTAATTAAATTTTTAAATTTCAATAAAGATTCTTCTGCTTGAGGTATTCTGTTTTCCCCGGTTTTGATTTCTATTAAAGCATATCTACCGTCTGGTAATTGATATACAGCATCAGCTTCTAGACCAGTATCATCTCTATAGTGCATTACTTTGCCATTATGAGCTTGCGCGTATACCAATAAATCTCTTAAAACCATATTTTCAAATGCATGACCAAACAAATCTAGATCATTATTAAAGTATTCTGGCCCTACACCAAGCGCAGCTAAAGCGATTGAAGGATCTACAAATATGTGTTTTTTACTAGAACGTATTGCTGTTTTTGAACGAATTTGAGGAGTCCAAGCATCAATATCTTTTATTACAAATAATTCTTCTAACTTCTCTACATAATTATCTAAAGTTTTATCGGTAACGTTTTGTGTTGCTTTTACATCGGCGTAAATCTTTGTTTTTTTAGCCAACGTTCCTAGGTTTCTTGCATAAGACCAAAGAAGCGTTCTTGTCCATTCGCTATTTCTTTTTACACCATCAATCGCGCTTATATCAGTATTACAAATCTGATTGTAATAATCCGTCGCAATTCCTAGTTTTGCTTTATCACTCTTTAGGGCTAGACAACGTGGCCAACCTCCTCTACATACTGCAAAGAATAATTGTTCTAGTTCCAACTTACAAGAGATACCATCGATATCATAATCATTATCATTGATTACTTTTGTAATAGAAACCTTGCCATTAGATTCACCTGTTTCATATAAAGACATAGGATACATTGTAAGTTCACTAATTCTGCCTGTTCCTGTGTGTGGGGTTTTTATTTTTTTACTTGATGAACCAGTTAAAAAATATTCTCCAACATTTTCTGGATGGTCATCAGAATCTTTTCTTATTGTTCCCCATATTTTTGGAGCATCTTGCCACTCATCAAACAATATAGGTTTCTCGTTTTTTAAAAACAGTTTTGGGGAAGTTTCAGCTATATTTAGATATCCTTCTCTTTTCTCTTCGTCTTGAAATTCAATAATTGTTTTAGATCTCTCTTTAGCCGTTCGAGATTTGCCACAGCCTTTAGGACCAATGATGTTGATGGCATTAAAAGTTTCCATCTTATCATCTATTAAATCATCAACAATTCTTCTTATATATTCCATATTTAGACTTCCTTCACATAAATATTATAAGATTATTATACTTTTGTTTCTACTTTTTCGGCATATTTATTTCCTATTTTTCGGCATATATAAGCATTTAGAATTTAGAAAAGCTATTATTTCTTTTTTTAATTCATCGTTTATTTCTCGTTTTAATTCAACGACGTTGCTTTCTTCGTATTTGTTCATAACCGGCCTCCTATCTGAATCGTGTAACAGTCACTTAAATTGCATAATATGCTTGTGCCTTTATATATTTATTCTTGAGAAAACACAGGATTCTCAATTTATTATTAAAAAACTCGATTATACATCGAGCTTCTAGGCGTGCTTATTATTGTTTAATCAACTTTACTTAACTTTAGGAAGTTTGGTGTTCTTAAATGCTTTTAGGAAATGTTCAACATAATCAGCCATATATGTAACCATTTCAGTTCCCCATTTCGCATCTGCCCTACTAGGTCTATCTTCCATGCCATACATCATATAACCATTATCTGTCATTGCTGTTAGAGGACGTGGTATTACAACGTTTCCGCCTTCAAATAAAACGTTAGTCCAACTTGAAGTAGGAAGTCCGTCGCCTAAATCATTAATAAGGTTTTCACCTTCATTTAAATATTCTTTCTTGATTAAAGATTCATCATAAGCCATAACCCCAGCAGTCTCTTCGCCACCACCATGGCCGCCTTTCCACATTGGATTAACTTGTCCTGCTATTAACCACCAATCAACTCTAGCTAATAAACCACCTTTTTTATAAAGATGTAGGCCAGTTCTTTCAATTGATTTAGAGTTTCCGCCGTGTCCATTGACGATAATAAATCTTCTAAATCCATAATCGAAGAAATCATCGCATAATCTATTTAATAATTCTGTTAATAAATCAGGACCCACAGACACCGTTCCTGCAAAACCTTTTAAGTCTTCTGTAGAACCATAAGGAAGTGCTGGAGCAATAATAACTTCGTCACTATATTTATCATTAAATATCTGCATAATCTTGTTAGGAATGAATGTATCAGTTCCTAAAGGCATATGCTTGCCATGGTTTTCTGTTGAGCCTGTAACAATAACAATCGTGTCGTTGTGTTTTAAATATTCTTCAACTTCCAAATAACTCATTTCATCTAGATACATAATCTTGCCTCCTACTAAATCTTAAATTCATATTGTTTATCATAATCTAAGAATATCGACAATTTAAGCGTATTTTTATTTAAGTTGTATACGCTGCTCCATTGAGTAAAGCCAATATATTTTTTCTTAAAAGGATTCTGTGATACTTCTTCTAATAAATTCATAACTTCCTTTTCAGACATTACATCTTTTAGATTATTAGTTACAACTTCATCTCTATCTTGACCATAACCATAATGATCATCTCTAGATAAATAGTAATTTGTTCCGTGATTTGTTTCGACAACATTCATCTTGTTGTCGACCCATTCTAGAATCACGGATTTACCAGATTTGTCTGAAAGCATAATATGATAGTCGCTATCAGGCATTGGACTTTTTACGTTATATGTTTTTGCTAGTTCAATTGCTTCATCAACATCCTTGCAATAATCCAACATTCTTCTCATCAATACAGGATGTAATATCGTCTTTTTGTTTGGCTCATTTTGATTAACAGCTAAATTCTTATTGGCTTTGTATGTAATCTTGTCTTCGG
>JAGHUL010000091.1 GCA_018064825.1 Candidatus Colivicinus equi | reverse complement strand
AGTATAAGTTTCATAGACAATCCTCCTTTAAGTTATTCTATCATATTGTGATAATATAATGATATGTTAAAGAAGGCTAAAAATATACTGTGTATTATCTTAGGATGCTTTGCTTTGGCGCTAGGAGTAGGATCTTTTATTCTTCCTTACAACATCCTTTCGGGTGGTGTTGCAGGTATCGCTGTTTTGCTTAAGCCTTTTATTACTATTGATGAAGACACAATTGTTATTGTTTTAAATATTTTGTTATTTGCTATAGGAACGGTATTTTTGGGCAAAGAGTTCGCTATAAATACTGTAGTAGCTACAGCAGCTTATCCAATATGTTTAATCATCGTTCAAAGAGTCATTCCTAGTTTTAAAGTAGAGCCGCTAATTGCTTCTATCTATGGCGGCTTGTTAGGTGGTGTTGGAACGGCTATTTGTATTCATAATGGTGGAAGTACTGGCGGTATGGATATCCCGCCTGTTATTTTTGAAAAGTATTTTGGTTTTGATGTTTCAAAAGGCATTATGATTTGCGACGCCTTAACTGTCGCTTGTGGTTTGTGGATATATGGTATTGAGCCAGTACTTATTGGATTAATATGTGTTTTTATGTACAGTTTTGCTGTTGAGAAGTTTATGTTGTTATATGAAGGCAGGCAGTCATCTAAACGAATTGAAATCATATCTGATCATTATAAAGAAATCATCAATGAGATTCATATTGCTGTTGATAGAGGTACAACTTTGATTAACGCTTCAGGTGGTTATACTGATATAGAAAAAAAGGTTATTTTATGTGTCGTTCCTGAAAAAGACTATCAAAAAGTTATTGATATTGTTAATAAATATGACGAAACCGCATTCGTTATTGTGTCTCAAACTTATGATGTACATGGCGAAGGTTTTACATTTGAGGGACGTCTATAATGATGTTATAATTTTAGGGTATGATAGAATTTAAAAATGTTTCTAAAAAGTATAAAAACGGAACTCACGCCTTGTATGATGTGAATTTACAAATACATGATGGTGAGTTTGTTTATATTATTGGACCAACCGGTTCTGGTAAATCTACATTGATTAAATTATTAGATGGCGAAGAAATTCCAACTGGTGGTAGTGTCATTGTAAATAAAACTAATGTTGGCAAAATAAGAAATTCAAAAGTTTATCTATATAGAAGAAAAATAGGTGTTGTTTTCCAAGATTATCGTCTTCTTCCAAATAAGACTGTTTTTGAAAATGTTGCCTATGCTTTGGAAGTGCTAGATTGGCCAAAAGACAAAATTAGAAAGAGAACTAGAGAAGTGTTGAGACTAGTTGATTTAGCTGATAAAGCTAATTCTTTCCCAAATCAATTATCAGGTGGTCAGGAACAAAGAGTTGCGATTGCACGTGCCATTTCAAAAAGACCTAGTATCCTTATTGCGGATGAACCTACAGGTAATCTAGATCCAGAAATGACAAATGAAATTGTTGGTATGCTTGAAAGGATTAATCTAGAAGAGAAGACAACTATTTTAGTAGTTACTCATAATCCAATAATGGTTAAGGAACATCCTAAACGTACTATCACGATTGAAGCTGGACACATCACTTACGATCGTCAAGCTGATAATTCAAAAGAGATAAAAGTTGAAGAGATTACAGGTGAGATTCCTGTTGAAGAAGTAAAGGAAGCTATTAAGAAGAATGTTTCATAGATTTGCTAGACATATTAAAGAAGGCTTCATAGGTGTTAGACGTCATTTTTCAATGGCTATTTCTAGTGCCTCTGCAGTAACAGTTACGCTTACTTTGGTAGGCTTTTTTGCCGCTCTAATGTTTAATATGGCGTATATGACTAGTGAAGTAGAAAAATCTATTTCTTTAGTAGCACTAATTGACTATAACTGTTCAAGCAGTGAAATAAAAATAATCGAGAATAATATAGCTGAACTTGATAATGTTGAACTAGTTGAATATCGTACAAAAGACGAAGAGTTTGATTTCTATAATGAAATGTATCCAGAGATGGTCGAATTCTCTGAAACATATCGTGAAGATAATCCATTCCATGACACTTTCATGATTTATGCAAAAGATGGAAGTAGACTATCTGATTTGAAACAACAGATTGCTAGTATCAATGGTATCGATTCTGTAGAAGATGGTGGAAGCAATACTTATAAGTTTGTTAATATTTTGCACAGCATTAGATTTGCGGGATTAATCCTTGTTTCTGCTTTAGTACTTCTTGCGATTTATTTAATTTACAATACCATCAAGATTACTATCGGTTCTCGTAAAGATGAAATATGGATTATGAGAAACGTTGGTGCAAAGAACGGTTATATTCGTGCACCATTCCTTGTTGAAGGAATTATCATCGGCATTATGGGCTCAATCATTCCTATTGGATTAATAGTTTGGGCTTATATATATTTATTCAATCTATCAAACGGAAATATCCTTGGAATTATCAACTTATATCCATCATATCCTTTCTTGTTATATCTATCATTAGGCTTGATGGGTATTGGTATTTTAGTTGGTTTCATCGGTTCATATATTAGTGTTTGTAAGTATTTGAGGTTAAAACGTTAGTGTTAAAAAAGATATTAACAGTTTTATTAGTAATGTTTATAGTTTTCCCAAGTTGTTTTGTTTCGAAAACTACTTTTATTTATGCCGAAGGTGACGAACTGGATGACGATGATTACGATATAGATAGTTACGATGTTGAAGTATGTGATAAAGAATCGGAAAAGTATGATGAATATGCGTGTAAGATTCAATCACAAAAGATAGGCAAGATTAAAAGAGAAATTCAAGAACAAATGGATGCAGCTGAAGCTTCAAAAGAAGAAAAAGGTGCATTGATATCTGAATATGAAACAGAAATAGATTCATTACAATACGAAATCGATGATCTTCAAGAAAAGATTGATGAACTTCAAGTTAAGATTGATGAACTTCAAGAAAATATCGATAAAAATGAGGAAGAAGTTGGCGAATTAAATGAACGTGTTAAATCACGTATGATTTCTTCACAAAAGACAATGCATTTTTCTGGTTATCTAGATTTTATTTGTGGTTCAAAATCTTTCTCTGACTTATTGAGGAGAATATATGGTGTCAACGCTTTGCTAAGCAAAGACTCTGATGATAGAGAAAAATTAATCACTTTAATCAATCAGTTAAACTCTGATAAGGCTGAGCTTGATACTTCTAAAGCAGAATTAGATGAATCTGAAGAAGAACTAGTAGATAAACAAATCAGTTTCATTTATAAGAAGGAAGCAGTAGAAGAAGAAATAAGACAAATTGAAGCAGAATTAGAAGAGTTGAATAATAACTTAGCACCATGGGATTCATTATCTAAATATTACGATCAAGCTAGAATGGTTATTTCTTCTGGTGGCTTTGTGCCTTGCGTTCATAATTCGTATATTTCGTCTGGTTTCCCATATCGTGATACTAGTTTTAATTATGGGCAGGTTCATTTAGGTATCGACTACGCCGCAAGTTATGGTGAAGCAATTCACGCTCCTGCAAATGGTATTTGTATCTTCTCTTATAATGGTTGCGAAGGTACAGGCTATTATGGAAGCTGGTGTGGTGCTGGTGATTCTGAAGGTTTGTATGGTGCTGGTAACCAAGTTTATTTAATGTGCCAAGTTGACGATGGTGTATATGGCTTTATCATGATGCACTTATCTGATGTTGCTGTAGAAACTGGTGAAGTTGTTGAACAAGATGATGTTATTGGTTATGTTGGTTCATCCGGTTCTTCTACCGGCCCACATTGTCATATTGAAATGTATTATCTTGGCGAAGGTGAAATCGTTGATTACTTAGATATAAATTATGATGGTACTTTCTTGTGTGGTAGAGGCGAAAGCTGTATTCAAAATCATATGTGTAATTCAACAGGAAGTAATGCCCCATGTATTTTAAATCCTGAATATTATTTAAGTTAGTTATGGAAGAAGAAGAGAAAATAATAGTTTCCTTGCATAAACAGCCACTTGCATCGGAAAGAGCAGAAATAAAACAAAGAAGAAAACGTACTGTACTTACTGTACTAGCATGCGTTGTTTTTTTAATTGGTGGTATCGCAATAGGCTATTTCGTTTTTGAAAAGAGTCTAGTAAAGTTGATTAATGGTCGTAATTCTAATATCGATGATGTTGGCTATATCATTAAAAACTATTGGTATTATGGAGACAATTACGAAGATTTAGAAAAAGAACTTAATAATCGTGCCTTGGTTGGCATGACTACGTTTGCTGAAGATCCATACACGATGTATATGTCACCAGAGACTTATGAGGATTTTCATTCTTCTATCAACATGGATTATGTTGGCATCGGCGTACAATATACGAATTACGAAAATATATTTACTGTTACACGTGTTTTCAAAGAGTCACCTGCAGAAAAAGCTGGTATCTTACCAGGAGACATTATTAAAGGTGTAGATAATAATAGTATTGATAATTTAGATTCAGATGAATTAAAAGCATTAGTATTAGGGCCTGAAGATACCGATGTCGTAATAACAGTATTAAGAGGAGCCGAAACATTAGACATTACTGTAACAAGAAAGCAAGTTAATTCATCTGTGTATTGTTATGCTCAAGATGATTATGTTGTTATGGAATTAAGCAGTTTCGGTAATGATACCGCAAAAGCTATCATGTCATATTTGGA
>JAGHUL010000013.1 GCA_018064825.1 Candidatus Colivicinus equi | reverse complement strand
ACTAGAGTATCTAATGGACCAATCGAAGGAAGAAACTCTTTAATCAAGAAGATACTAAAAATAGCTAACGGCTATTCCAACTTTAAAAGATTCAGAAACAGGGTTATTTATTGTCTAAATACCTTAGCTAAACATAATTTTATATCTCATGTAAACGCTAAACTAAAAATGTAGGAAAACGCCAATCTCAAAAATGTCGGTTCCTACATTTCTTTTTATACAATTTAGTTATTGTATGAAAGGAAATGAGTATATGAGAAAGGATATTAGAGAGGCTGTTTACATAATGAAAATGAATCATGAAAAGATTAACTGGGCCAAACTCGCAAGACAATATGATTGTGATTATAGAACAGTTAAGAAAGCATACAAAGAAAGAGATTCTGACAAGAAACCAAGAAAATCTAGAGTAGTTAAAAAGAAAACTGATGGCTTTGAATCAATAATTGAAGAAAAATATATTAAATTTGATGCGCCAGCTATTGAAGTGTTTAATGTATTAAAGAATTCATATGGTTATAAAGGATCTTATTCAACCATTAAAGCTTATACACATAATCTAAAAAAGAATAAACAAAATGAAGTAACCATGAGATTTGAAACTTTGCCTGGACAGCAGTGTCAAATAGACTGGAAAGAAGATTTAACTCTTGTATCTAGAAATGGTGAAGTATTTAATATAAACATATTCTTGGCTATATTAGGTTATTCAAGAATGAAATATATTAAGTTAACACTTGATAGAAACCAGCCAACATTATTTGAATGTTTAACTAATACAATTAAATACTATGGTGGTACACCTTCAATGTTTCTATTCGATAATATGAAAACTGTAGCTGATCAATCAAGAAGCCAATTCGATAATGTTGTCTATAATGAAAGATTTTATGAGTTTTCAAAAGATGCAGGCTTTATACCTAAATCGTGTATGGCATATAGACCACAAACTAAAGGTAAAGTCGAAGTCGTGGCTAAAATCATGAATAGACTTAAAGCTTATAATAATGAATTTAATACATTAGATGAATTAAACAATATCGTTATTAAATTAAATGAAGAAATTAATAACGAGATCCAGCAGACTACTTTAGAAAAACCAATAGATAGATTTCAAAAAGAAAAAGAATATTTGAATCCTGAACCTAAATATGACATTTTAGAAGCTTATTACTTAGAAAAAGAAATAGTTAGAAAAGTTCCTAAAGATTGTCTTATTACTTATCAGAATCACAAATATTCAGTTCAACCAGCTTTCGCAGGTAAAACAGTTACCATCCACGCTCAGAATGATATACTGTACATCTATTATAATAAAACATTAATATCATCACATAAAATAAGCGATAAATTAATCAATTACAATGAAACAGATTATCGTTTACTTGCGAAGCATTCATTAATTAAAGAAGAATTAATAGAAAGGATATGTGAAGATAATTTAAAACTCTTCGACAAAATATAATATATGTCTAAATACGCACAATTAAACAATAATCTAGATTCTTTATCATTATCTAAGATAAAAGAAATAATACCATCTTACTTAGATAATAAAACAAATGAATCTAAACCCTTAGTTGATTCTCTAATTGATTTAACCAATGCCGAGATTACTTTTAGAGATGAAAGAGCTAGAAGAATTAATATAACTGTATCTAGTTTCCCATATCACAAAACATTATCTGATTTTGATTTCTCATATCAACCAACAATTCATAAAGCTAAGATAGATGATTTAGCTACCTTAAGATTTATGGATGAAAAAGCTAATATCATCTTCATGGGTTCTCCTGGTACAGGTAAAACACATTTAGCTACAGCTTTAGGTATAGAAGCTGCATCACAAAGAATATCAACATACTTTATTAACTTCGCTGAACTTATGGAGAAGTTTAAAAGAGCTTCTAAAGAAAACAGAGTTGAACAAGTAGTAAAACATTATTTAAAGTATTCTTTACTTATTATTGATGAAATTGGTTATTTACCAGTAGATAGAGATGCCTCATATGGTTTCTTTCAACTAATAGCTGCAAGATATGAAAAAAGATCTACCATACTTACAACCAATCAACCATTCTCTAGATGGGGAGAAGTATTTGGAGATCCTGTAATAGCAAACGCAATAATAGATAGATTAGTACACCATTGTGAAGTTATAAAGATTAATGGCATGTCTTATAGAATCAAAGATAAGAACATCTTTGAGGAAGAATCATAAAAACCTACATTTTTGAACTTGGCGAAAACCTACATTTTGAAGTTGACTTTTACATCTCAATAGAAGGGCAAATTAAAAGTGACCAGAAAATTGAAATTTCTGATCACCTTTTTCTTGTTTTTTAGTAATGTACCCATATGGTTATTTACACTAGCACCCACATAATTGTTTAACCTGTACTAGTCAATTACCCACACGTTAGTTTACATTACCGAAAACCCTGTAACAGGACGTTCTTGCGCCTGATTTGCAGGGTTTATTTAATACAAATGAGTTAACCTATTAGTTATTTAGTTAACACCTGTTTTAGGAATTATATGATCTGGATTTGGTTTTACACGTTTATAAATATCAACTACTTCAAATGGGCTAAATGAATTTGTATTAAATTCAACATACTTATCATTGCCCACTCCCTTAATAGCACTATTAATTATTTCTTTAGGAGTTTCTAAATTGTTGAAATTTGAATAGTGTCCAATTTTAGCATAATCTTCATTTCCATCAGCATAAACAGGAATTCTTACCTTAATGTTTTCAATTCCTAGTTCCTTAATTGTTTCATCATCAAGTACATATATTTGTTCCACACCGTCATCTTCCCATGCGATAACAGGATTAATATCATATAAGAAACGAGGTTCATATTTGATGTTGTCACCTTCCATCAATATTTCAAATACTAGTACTGGTGAAATTTGATATTTTAAGATAATGTTTTCAGAATCAGGTCCAACAAGAGGATCGAAAACATATACTGCCTCCGTCATTTTACCTGTTTCTCTTGGCCAACGCCTTTTTTCTATTAATTCGTCTTCATCAAGTTTATGCCATCCTCTGTTATACCTTTCTCCATAATATTTATAAAGGAATCCGGTTTCAGCAACATAAGCCAAAATATCGTTATCAACTCTTCTTCTATATTCTACTTGAATCGTATTAAGATCTTTTTCAGTATCTACTAATATACAATTTAAATCTTTAGCAAGAGCTTCATATGCTTCCTTTACATCTATTTCTTGGATTATTTGATCTTCTGGCGTAATATTGATATTTTCCTTTAATAATTGATATATTTCATCATAATCATTAGCCATTTGTTCGATAGTATCTTTATCTGAGATATATTTTATGATTTCAGGAATATTATTTTCATATTTAGCTAAATCAAGATTCAATCTTACTGGTAAATCCTCTTTCATAACAGAGTCATCTTCAAATTTATATAATTCGCTATATTCATCAAATGACTCTGCAAATTTTTCCTCATCAAATCCAGATAAATCAAATGCATTAGTTTCTGCATGTTCACCATAATATACGTTTGTATATACTTTTTCCTCTTCTTCGTTTGAATTATTACTTAGATTATTACTGTTGCTACTAGGTATAACAAGAGCGAAATAATAACCCTTATAATCTATTGTTGAATCATAAATATACTCATAATCATTTATGTGTTTATCCGCATTAATATCTGGACCCCAATTGAAATGATAATCTTGTTCCCAACCAACTTGGTAATTTTGGGAATTATAAATATCTTTAGAATGCATAATTCCCTTATCATCTTTTACAGGATTAATAATAGCTGCTGTAGCCATTCTAGATAAGGTTGTTTCCATTTCGACTTGACCATTTTCCATGTTGAAAGTTTCAGCTACAGCTCTCATTCCAAGCTTTATATCTTTGTTATCGCCCCACTTAAATAAATTAGAATCAGTCTTATATTCATAACCACTATCTTCATCACCAAATTTAGATAATGTGTGGTTGTTCCAATAATAACCACCACCATCTAAATTCCATGTTCCCTTGAAATTGGTTATTAACATCCAACAAGACCAGTCTGTTCCATTATATCCAGTTAATCTCTTAAGGTATCGATAGAAATTCCAATCGCTCAATCCGCCTTTTTGAGCAACGTATGAAGCATATATTCTAGCAACATCAGATGAATTTAATATACTGCCATTAATAGAGTAAGTATAATCTCTCTTATTAGAACTATAATATGTATCACACCAATAAGGTATTAAGCCTTGTCGTCTATTTGCATGATGCATTGTAATGCTGCCACTCAATTCACCATCTTGAAGTTCGACATTTTGGCCCATTATATAACAGTATTTATCACTGCCTTTATGGAAGTTATTGTATCTGTTTTCAATATTGACAGTAGCTTTAGCCCAAGGTGTAAAGATTTCACGCTTCAATTCAGCTTCATCGTCTTCGTCATACATACCGCTAGCTTTAGCAATCAAAGATACAAAGTTGCCAATATTACTAATTTCATAAACATATTCATTCTTAGCTAATTCAGCTAAATTTGAGCTAATTGTTTTAGTTTTTCCGGTTTTGTCACCGTATTCATCTACTACATCATATGTAATCTGTTTATTCAAATCGCCCTCAAAAGCATATGTTGCCTTATATAAATCAAGTTGTCTTTGATAAGCAGATGCAGTTCCTGATAACGTATCTGATAAATGAGCACAATAATTCTTGTAGGCAGTAACTAATGTGCTAACGTATGCTTCAGGTGATCCTTGATTTGTACTAGCATAGTTTTTAATACCTTGATTAATAATGCTGTTATAAGCCATTCTAACGAAACTATCTGTTATTTTGTCTTTAGCAGCTTGGTCTAATCCAAGCCAAGCTAACCTTACATATTCAGCTTCTTTTCCTATCCAAGGTTGGCTATTGTTTCCTTCAACATATGCGTATTGTAACCACATAAGTAATGATTGGTTACTAGGTAAATGTAAACTTTGGACATTTCTGCCCTTTTCTGCTTCAACGATACTCTTGAAAACTATCTTTAATGCTTCTGTAATTGTAGAACCATTAGCTTTCCAGTCATGACCATTGTTACGATAAAGATTTACTTTATCAGAAACAAACTTGCCATCTAATTTGACATTGATGGCTGTTTTAGTAGCAATGCTTCCACTCTGATGATATGTAAGTAATTCACCATCAGAAACAAACTTGCCATCAGAATCCATAAAGTGGTTTCTTTGGAAATCTGCAACAGTATATGATTCATACCATGTTTTTGCTTGTCCTTTAATACCAGTATTAAATTGTGAAATATAACCTAGTAATGGTGCTCTATATGTATCATAGAAATTTGTGATATCTTGTTTTGCTTGATTCATAATCAAGTTGCTAGTATCTAAAGATAATCTTTTATATTGATCAAACATAGTTTGATAAACTGTGTTGATATTGTTGTTGATTTGACTAAGGCTATTGTCTATTGCGTCAAATCTATTCATTACATCGTTGTGCCATGTTTGTTCTGGATCTTCAATGACTCCAAACATCTTTAGTACT
Organism: Candidatus Colivicinus equi; assembly: GCA_018064825.1. Taxonomy (GTDB): domain Bacteria; phylum Bacillota_I; class Bacilli_A; order Erysipelotrichales; family Erysipelotrichaceae; genus Colivicinus; species Colivicinus equi. The sequence goes on along the minus strand of JAGHUL010000013.1, from coordinate 1,385 downwards.
TCAAGAGTAATACCAATAACTTTAAATATAATAGAAAGTGGATCAATACCACCATCATCGTCTCCGTTTGAAGCATTCAATTCTAAACTATTTGAATTGCTTTGATCTTTAACAAGTTCTGGATAGTTAATACCGCCACCATTAACGAAGACCATGTTATAAAGTTCGGCAGCTCTTGCATCAACATCGCCAGAAAAGCCATTAGCATTTGAATTTAATTCGTCATCATAAACAATGAGCTTCCCTAGCTCCACATCATCTTCGAAGAAGTCATCCTCATCATTTGTGTCGTTTGAAACATCAACAACCTTCTCTTCAGTTGCCTCTTCTGCTTCTTCTTCAACCAATGCATTTGTTTCTTCAACTTCGATTACAGTTTCTTCTGAGCCTTGTCCTTCTTCGTCTGCAAGACCTTCTTCATTTTGAACAGCTTCACTAATTTCGTCATCGCCAATTTCTTCAGCGAATAACGCATTAGTATTTACTGTTACAGAAGCGGTAACAAGCATTAAGAATACCATCAAAGAAGACAATGTTTTCTTAAAATACCCCATATTATTCCTCCCTTCAAATAGTGAAATACTTTGTTTATTTTATATTGTGCATTAAACACAATTATTAATCATCAATGCTAACTTTAGGCAAAATAGAGTGTTCATACATTATCTTAAGCGCTGCCAGTCTGCACTCAACATAGCCATCATCAGCGCCTTCCATATCTCCGATAATCTCGTTATCATTTCCTTCAAATATAGGAAAATCTTCATCGTCTCCATCATCTATTGGTTGTTCATGTTTTTCATCATCATCGTCATCTTCAACCACAACTTCCTCATATATGATATCTTCAACAGCTCCAACCTCATTGTTTCCTTCAACAACAGGAGTTTCAATGATAACTTCTTCTTTATTTGTTGAATCATTATTACTATTGTTTTCTTTTTCTACTTCTGGAGCATTTTCAACAATAATATTAACATCGTCGCTTTTTCTAGTCACAAAGAAAACGACAGCAGATATAACGACGCACAAACTAATAGCAACTATAATAATATTTCTTTTTTTCATATATTTATACTCCCACTCGTCTGAGTTCTAGGAACTATAATTTTCGGAATCGTTTTGATTAGGTTCTTCAGTAGGATCCGTTTCTGTTCCAGTCTCACTTGTTGCAACAACATCACATGACTCTACCATAATAGTTTCTATTTGAGGATTAGTATACTTTTTCTTTTCTTCCATGTTTATTTTCCTATCTTTTCTTTTATTCTTATACCTAGGGTGTGTAACCAAATAGCTACATCTTTTGCCGTTTCAGCATCATTACTATTTCCAGCTAATCTATATAAATAATCATCAGCACGCAACTCTAATGTTTCGGTTGT
>JAGHUL010000018.1 GCA_018064825.1 Candidatus Colivicinus equi | reverse complement strand
TAAATTTGAAACCGCCGTATACGGGTCCGTACGTACGGTGGTGTGAGAGGTCGAAACTAAATAAAAGGAGAAACCTTTATTTAGTTTCTCCTACTCGATTTTCCATTATATAATCATCCATTACGTAGTTATTACCGATATCAGTAACGACTGAATCTATTATTTTAAAATCCCAATGAAGATATAGATCTTTAGTTTTATTATGCTTATTTACTGTGAGATAAATGGACTTTTTATTATTGCTACGTGCATATTCAATACAATCATTTAACAATATTTTTCCATAACCGCGTTTGCGATAATCTTTGTTGACGTAAAGTTTTGATAGGAAAACTCTATCATCATCAATCTTGTATTCAGTAAATCCTATTGGTTGCCCATTAAGCATTAATAGTTTAAATGTAGTTCCTTGATCTATTTCTTCTTTAATAGCTTCTTTAGACAAGAACTTGTTTGCCATATATGTTGCATGATCTTTACCATTAATTGGTGTGTAATAATCAATAAAAATATCTTGAGCAATCAAAGACGTTATATCTACTAAATCATCATATACTTGAACTAGAATTGGTTCCATATAATTATTCTATCATTTAGTGATAAACTAATAACGTAGAGGTGTATAATCATGAGTTTAACAGCTGGAATCGTAGGTTTGCCTAATGTTGGCAAATCAACATTATTTAATGCAATAACTAATTCTAAGGTTGAGGCAGCAAACTATCCGTTTGCTACAATCGAACCTAATGTTGGTGTAGTAGAAGTTAAGGATGAACGTTTAACTAACCTAAGTAAATTGTTTGAACCAGAAAGAACAATTTATACAACTTTTGAATTTACTGATATTGCAGGTCTAGTTAAAGGTGCTTCAACTGGTGAAGGACTAGGCAATAAGTTTTTAGCTAATATTAGAGAAGTAGATGCAATTTGCCACGTTGTTAGGTGTTTTGAAGACAACAATATAACTCATGTATATGATCGTATCGACCCTGTTGATGATATCGAAATTATTAATTATGAACTTCAAATGGCAGATATCTCAACATGCGAAAATAGAATAAGTAAAGTAAAAACTAAGGCCCAAACTGCTAAAGATAAAACAGCAGTATTCGAATATAATTTATTAGTTAAAATAAACGATGCTCTAAATAAGAATCAAAATATTAGAACTTTAACTTTCAATAAAGAAGAAAAGGAATATTTAAAACAATTCAATTTCTTAACAGCTAAGCCTGTTATCTATGTATGTAATATCAAAGAAGAAGAAATAAATAATCCTGAATCAAGCACATATTTTATGAAGGTTAAAGAATATGCAGAAAAAGAAGGCTCACAAGTAGTTCCTATAAGCGCCAAGATTGAAGAAGAGCTATCTGATTTATCAAAGGAAGAAAAACAAGAATTTCTTGATGAATTAGGCATAACTAGAAGTGGTCTTGACGAACTAATCGCTAAATCATATGCGACATTAGGGTTAGAAACTTTCTTTACAGTTGGTAAAGATGAATGTCGTGGATGGACTTTCAAGACGGGTATGTCTGCTCCTCAATGTGCTGGAATTATTCATACCGATTTTGAAAAAGGTTTCATCAAAGCCGAAGTATATCGTTATGAAGACATTATGGAATATAAGACAGAAGCAAAATTAAAAGAAGTTGGCAAGCTTCGTTTGGAAGGCAAAGATTACCATCCAGTTGATGGCGACATTATGTTCTTTAGGTTTAATAATTAGATGACATTAAAAAGAATTTTGGTAGCTTGTTCTGGTGGACCAGATTCTATGGCTTTACTGGACAAACTGAATAAATCGAATTTATATTATCTTGAAGTAGCTCATGTGAATTATCATAAGAGAGACACTGCTTCTAGAGATGAAATAATTGTTAGAGATTATTGTAAAAACAATAATCTTTCTTTTCATATACTTAATGTTAATCCAGATGATGTTAAAGGTAACTTTCAAGCGTATGCACGTACAGTGAGATACGAATGGTTTAATAAACTATGCAATAAGAAGGAATTAGAAGCCGTGTATGTTGCCCATCAACAAGATGATCTTATCGAAACATATCTAATGCAAAAGAAAAAGGGCCTGGATGTAGACTATTATGGTATTCGCAAAACTAATATTCTATATGGCGTAAAAGTAGTTAGGCCTTTATTAAATTGTTCTAAAAAGTCATTGCAGGAATATTGCGATAGAAATCAAATTAAATATGGCATTGACGAGTCAAATTTAACAGATGCATATGAACGAAATAAGATAAGACATTCTACAGTAGAAAAGCTCAATAAGAAAGAACGTTTGGAATTAGTCCGCGAAATCAACAAATTAAATAAAGACAAAAAGAATAGAATTTCTTTGGCTAATAAATATATTTCTAACGATTCCAAAGATACAGTTAATGATTTTTTAGCTTTAGAATATCGTGATGAAATAATTAGAAACATTATTAAGAAATCTTTATCCAAAAATGAGATTAAAGAAATTATTAGGCAGATTGCCAATAATAAGAACTATAAATTGTTTGGTGATAAATATATTTTAGTTAAAGAATACGATACTATTTCTATTTTTAGTAAGCCAAAAACATATGAGTATTCTTTCAATGATATTCATAGATATAAAACAGCTTATTTTATGATATCTAAAAATGGAAAAGATAGAATGTCGTGCGCATATGTAAACGCCAATGATTTTCCTCTTACGATTAGGTGTTTTGCGGAAGGCGATTATATTAAAATGCGTTATGGTACAAAAAAGATAAATAGGTTTTTTATTGATCGCAAAATTAGTTATAGGGATCGCCTAACTTGGCCAATTGTAGTAAATAAAAATGGTGAAATAATACTAGTTCCAGGAATAGGTTGTGATAAGGGGCATTATGCTGAAAAACCTAATATTTATGTGATAAAATTATGATATTGGAGGGGTATTGCAGATGTTAAATCAAGACGTTGAAAAAGTAATATTTACTGAAGAACAAATTCGAAATAGATGTGAAGAATTAGGAAAACAAATCGATTCTGATTATGCTGATCAACCTCCGATATTAGTAGGCCTATTAAAGGGATCTATTCCATTTATGGTAGAGCTTATGAAACACATATCAAGTAAAATCCAAATTGATTTTATGGATGTTACAAGTTATTCTGGCACAAGATCTGTTGGCGATGTAAAGATATTAAAAGACTTGGATAGATCGATTATTGGCGAAAATGTCTTAATAGTTGAGGATATTGTTGATACAGGCAAGACATTAGCTAAAGTTAAAGAAATGCTTTATTCAAAGGGAGCTAAAGATGTAAAAATTATTGCTCTATTGGATAAAGAAGAGGGAAGACTTATCGATATTAAGTCGGATTATGTTGCTTTTAAGTGCCCAAATGAGTTCGTTATAGGCTTTGGTCTTGACTATAATCAAGATTATCGTAATCTGCCATATGTGGGAGTATTAAAAGAAGAGTTATATAAGGAGTAGTATTAAATGAACAATAAAAATAAAAAAGACGATAAACGTTCAATTATAAATTTAATTCCGTATTTAATTGTAACGGCATTCTTATTTTTGATGTTTTTTGGGAATAACCAAGGAACACAAAAAACTGATTTAAGTTATTCCGAATTTCATGAATTAGTTGTTAAAAAAGAAATAGTTCAAGCTACTGCATCAGTGGATAGTAATACAGTAACTGTAACAGGCTATTATAAAGATGGTGAAAGCAATATTCAATTCACTTCAATTATTCCTAATACAGAAAAAGCAACTAATGAATTGATGAGCGAACTAGAAGGTGTCGCTAATGTTAAATTTATTGATGCAAATAAATCAAATTTCTTACTTGAATTAATTAGTTCTGTTTTACCATTAATCATCTTTACAATATTAGGAATCTTCCTATTCTCTAAGATGGGCGGTATGAGTTCTAATAAACAAGCTTTCGATTTTTCTAAATCTAGAGCACGTCTAGAATCAAATGTAAAAGTTAAGTTTGCGGATGTTGCTGGTTGTGATGAAGAAAAAGAAGAAATGCAAGAGATTATTGAATATCTAAAGAATCCTAGAAAGTTCTCTAATATGGGTGCTAGAATTCCTAAAGGTATCTTGTTAGTAGGTAACCCAGGTACTGGTAAAACTTTGTTAGCTAAAGCTGTTGCTGGTGAAGCAAAGGTGCCATTCTATTCAATATCTGGTTCAGATTTTGTTGAAATGTTTGTCGGTGTTGGTGCATCAAGAGTTAGAGATATGTTCAAAAACGCTAAAGCTACTGCACCATGCATGATTTTCATCGATGAAATCGATGCTGTTGGTAGACAACGTGGTGCTGGCTTAGGTGGCGGACATGATGAAAGAGAACAAACATTAAACCAAATGTTAGTTGAATTAGATGGTATGTCTGATAATAGTGGCGTTATTGTTATTGCTGCTACAAATAGACCTGACGTACTTGATCCTGCGTTATTGAGACCTGGAAGATTTGATAGACAGATTACAGTTTCACTTCCTGATGTAAAGGGTAGAGAAGCTATCCTAAAGGTTCACGCAAGAAATAAGAAAATTGATACTGGCGTGGATTTAGCTGCTTTAGCTAGAAGAACTCCTGGTTTCTCTGGTGCTGATCTAGAAAACGTATTGAATGAAGCTGCTATTTTAACAGTTAGACAAAATAAAGATAAGATTGATATCAGCTGCATAGATGAAGCAATTGATAGAGTAATGATGGGCCCAGCAAAGAAATCTAGAACATATGATGATCATACTAAGAAATTGGTTGCGTATCATGAGGCTGGACATGCTATCGTTGGTTTAAATTTACCTGATGGTTCAGTTGTTCAAAAAGTAACAATTATTCCTCGTGGTAACGCTGGTGGATATAATTTGATTACACCTAGAAAAGAAAAGATATTAAATTCTAAGAAAGAGTTAATCGATACTATCACTTGTTACATGGGTGGTAGATCTGCAGAAGAATTATTCTTTGATGATATTACTACTGGTGCATCGGGCGATATTAAAGCTGCTACAAGAATTGCTAAAGATATGGTTACTACTTATGGCATGTCTGATTTAGGACCTATCCAATATGATAGTGGAAATGAATCGGTATTCTTAGGTAGGGATTATGCTTCTCCTTCTAACGCATCAAGTCAAGTTGCATTTGAAATTGATACTGAAGTTAGAAAGATAATTGAAGAATGCCATCAAAAAGCAAAAGATATTATCAATGATCATCGTAATGATTTAATCAAGATTGCTGAAGCGTTAATGGTCAAAGAAACATTAACTGCAGAAGAAATAGATGAAATCATAAATGATAAAACAGTCATCGAAAATCCTGATAGTAAAGATGCAGTTAAACCTGAAAAAGTTGAAAAGAAAAAGACTGTTGTAAAGAAAGAAACGTCAAAGAAAGCTACACCAAAAAAAGTTGTAACTAAGAAAGCTAGTAAATAACGGAGGATGTACTATTAAGGAAGCTGAACGCTTCCTTTTCTAAGTATGATGAAGAAAATGAATAATAATGTTATTGTTGCTACTGCATTAAATAATCATGCACGTATTTATTTATTAAATTCAAAACAAATGGTCGAGGAAGCTAGAATACACCATAATCTTTTTCCAACATCTTGTGCTGCTTTAGGAAGAACGATGTCTGTTACTGCATTAATGGGATTAATGCAAAAAGAAGAAAATGAGGCTGTTACAACAACGATTAATGGTGGAGGACCTATTGGTACTATAATGTGTGTTGCTCTTAGTAATGGGCAAGTAAAAGGCTTCTGCGCTAATCCTGAGTTTTATCAAACATATGAAGGAACTCATAAGCTTGCTGTTGGTGTAGGCGTGGGTACTAACGGATATTTGAAAGTAACTAAGAATCTAAAAATGAAACAACCATATACTTCTCGAGTCAATTTGCGAACAGGAGAAATAGGCGATGATTTTGCATATTATTTCTCAGTTTCTGAACAAGTTCCTACTATTGTGTCAGTAGGTGTATTGGTCGATACGGATTATAGCGTGAAATCTGCTGGTGCAATGATTATTGAACTTCTACCTGATCACACTGAGGAAGATATTGTTTATTTAGAGAATTTACACTTAACACCAATTTCTAATGTTCTAGAAAAAGATGATAATTTGTATAATTATTTAAATTCATTATTTACTGACGCAATTGTATTAGAGGAAAGATGTGCGTATTTTCATTGCGATTGTAGTAAAGAAAGATTTATGCGTAATATCTTAACTTTGCCTAAAAAGGATATTGAAGATTTAGCTATGGATGGCAAAATAGATATTCGTTGTGATTTTTGTGGTAAAGAATATAGTTTAAATGCTGATGATATAAACGTAATATTAAGTTATGCAAATAAAAAATCTTAAAATTGATAGTTCAATAATAATAGCTCCTATGGCCGGCATCAGTAATGGTGCTTTTCGTGAGCTTTGTTTCGAATTTGGCGCCGGCTTAGTATATACAGAAATGGTCTCTGATAAAGCCATTTTTTATAACAACAAAAAGACCATCGATATGTTAGAAGTAGATGATAGATTTCATCCCGTTTCTTTGCAACTTTTCGGTAGTGAAACAAGTACGATGGTTTATGCGGCTAAAGTATTAGACAAAGAAACTAATTGTGACATCATAGATATCAATATGGGCTGCCCTGTAAATAAAGTTATTAAGTCTTTTGCAGGAAGTGCAATGATGCTTGATGAAGACAAGAGCGTAGAAACAGTCAAATTAATAGTCGAAAATGTTTCAAAACCAGTTACTGTTAAAATGCGTTTAGGATATACAAAAGATAATATGAATTATTTGTCACTAGCTAAAAAGCTAGAACAAGTTGGAGTAAGTGCTATCGCTTTGCATGCTAGAACTAGATCGCAGATGTACGAAGGTAAAGCCGATTGGGGCCATATTAAGACCTTAAAAGAAAACTTATCTATTCCCGTAATAGGCAATGGTGATGTCAAAACCGTTGATGATTTTATTAGGATGAAAACGGAAACTAATTGTGATGCTGTAATGATAGGAAGAGGCGTTGTGGGTAATCCTTTCTTGATAAAAGAAATAGATAATTTTCTAAATGGTAACGATAATTATCGCATTACTTATAATGACAAGCTTGATTATTGTTTAAAACATGGAAAAAAGTTAGTTGAACTAAAAGGTGAAAAAATAGGTATTTCAGAAATGCGCGGTCTTGCGGTACATTATTTAACTGGCATGTATGGTTCGACTACATATAAAGAAAAATTGAATCACATCAATACATATCAAGAATTATGTGATGTAATTAATGAATATCGAAAACTATTAGACTCAATTAATTAATCTTCTTCTAATAATAATTTCTTTAATTCGGCAAATGGTTTATTCTTTATCTTATTAGATATAAAGGTATTATTCTTTTTGAAATTTTCATATCTTAACATGAATTCGCGTGAAGATATAATAGATGAATCATTCGAGAATACTTTTAATTGTTCTAAATTATCAGATGTGACTACTATTACTTTGTAGTCATTTTTTAATTCTTTTGATCTATTCTCAATGTATGTGTCTGCTGTTTGATTTTCTTTTGTATAAACAATAGTTATATTGTCATATTCCATAATTTCTGCTTTTGAGCCATTTGCCTTATATGCGTCAAATACTATAATTGTTTCAGCAGCTACATATCCGGCAAAATCACATACTGTATTGATTACTTTTTCTCTTGCATTTATTAAATCTGAAAAAGCTAATTCTTCATCAAGATAATACATCAGATTATATCCATCGATTAAGTATAATAAAGGTTTTTGTGGTTTCAGTGTATATGGTTTTTCTTCTGCTTCTTGTTTTTTCTTTTCAATATATCTAGGTTTTTCTTTATAGATTGAATTCCAAACACGTTTTAATTCCTCTTCATTTATTGTCGTCTTATTATGCCTAATAACTTCTGAATTTATATTAGTTATATAATCGCTCATATTTAAGTGCATTAATGATTCAACTTCTTCTGGTTCAACATAATGACCAGCACCTTGCTTACAAAAGATAGATCCAACAGGATTTTTCATATCTACGCGGTAGTCATAATGGTTACGCGCTAAAACTTCTTCACCATTTTCACATTCATCATAGGTTATTTCTTCAATGCTATAGCTTATGTTTCCTTTTAGTTTTGATTTTAAGTTTGTTAAAACGTCATTAAAAATTCGAAGAGGTATTCTTGTGACCAAGTTATTTTCTTGCAATGAATAAACGCATTTATAACTAGTAAGTAAGGCAATTATAGTATTTAAGGTTTCATCACTAGTAGTAATTGTTGTTACGTAATATGGCTCCAAAAGTACACTGTTTATTTTGCTTAGTCCTTGTCTAATCGCTCTTCTAGTCGCTTGTAATAAATCTCCTCCTTCAGTATGTTTTGGATGAGTTTTTATATCAACTATTTGAATTTCAATGTTAGTAAGAGGTGAATTGGTCAAAATGCCTCTAATCGTATAATTTCTTAAATATGATACAAGCACTTTAGTATATTGATTATTAATTGCGGAACTAACTTTTATTCCTTTATCATATGGTTTTAGTTTAACTATTGCTTCGGCATAATGTCTTAATGGCTCAAAATGTCCCACACCATATACACTTGTTTCAATTGTTTCCTTATATCTGATGATGGGATCAGAAAAAGAAACATCAATGTTTAATCTTTCTTTTATGAGATTTTTAACAATTGTTGCATGTAGTTCACCATTAAGATTAATACATACATGTTTTGAATCAATAGAAATTTTTAGTTCAGGAAATTCATTGATGATTGTTTCTAATTTTTTATACAGTTCATTAACATCTAAATCGGAAATAATACGATATGTTAAAGATGGAACATCATATAAACTTTCACTATTAAAACTTGGCAAATACGTAGCAATTGGTATTTCTTTAATTCCCTTTACAGCAACAATATCTCCTGCTTTCGCAAAACTGATAGGTGTATAGTTTTCACCATTAACTTCATATATTTCGTTTATTTTATATTGATTAAATGATGTCTTATTCATCAACGTGCCTGAAAGCACCTTGATGAACGAATAACCGTCACTTATTTTGTATATGTAACTATTTAAATCTTTGGTTTCGTCATAGCTGACCTCAACATTTTTATCAATGAAGTCTAATAGATCTTCTATATTTTCATCTTTTAATGCGGAACCAAAAATGACAGGAATTGCCGCATTGTCTCTTAAACTGTTTACGATTTCTTCTTTTGGAAGTGTTCCTGTTTCTAGATATTTATTTAACAGATCATCTGATGATAAAGATATATGTTCGATGACGTCTTTATGTTCAACACAATCAATCGACAAATTGTTTTTGATTTTATTCAATAGTTCTTCTTTGGTGAAAGAAGTAATATCCATCTTATTAACGAAGATGATAATCGGAATATTGTAGTTTAATAGATTATTAAACTGTTTAATCGTATCGATTGGTATCTCTTCAATAGCGGAAATTATTAATATCGCACAATCAAGAATAGAAATAGCTCTATTAGCTTCGTAAGCCAAATCTGAATGACCTGGCGTATCTAAATAAATATATTCTTTATCTTTGTATTTATAAATAGCCTGCTTATTGTAAATGGTGATTCCTTTTTCTTTCTCCAATTTATAGAAATCTAAAAAAGAATCGCTATGATCAACACGACCTTTATGTCTGATTGTATTTGTTTTATAAAGAATTGATTCAGATAAGGTTGTCTTGCCTGCATCAACATGTGCTAATGCACCGATAGTTATTTTCACAAATTAATTATACTAAAAACACACTTCCAAGTTGGAAAGTAATAAAGGCAAATAGCCATGCGATTAAGCATTGGAAAATAATAACAAATATCGCCCAACCATTACCCATTTCTTTTCTTATTGCGGCAATAGTTGCGACACATGGTACGTATAATAAACAAAAGACTAACAATGATAATGCGCTAATAGGGTTTATATATGCTGTTAATTCAGCGATAGGGAACAGTACCTTAAGCGTTGAAACAACCGCTTCTTTGGCTAAGAAGCCAGTTACCAAAGCAACTACAATCTTCCAATTTCCAAAACCGCATGGAATAAAGATTGGCGATACAGTACTAGCGATACTTGCAAGAATAGATTTTTCAGTATTATCAACCATAGACAAATTCCATGAGAAATTTTGTAGTGCCCAAATTATGATAGATGCAATGAATATAACACTGAATGCTCTTTGTAAGAAATCCTTTGCTTTTTCCCATAATAGTTGGCCAACATTTTTCGCACTTGGAAGTCTATATGAAGGTAGTTCCATGACGAATGGCACTGCTTCGCCTTTAAATATTGTGTTTTTAAATACGAATGCAACAAGTACGCCTATTAATATACCGACAAAATATAATCCAGTCATGACTAAACCTGCATATCTAGGAAAGAACGTATTTGTAAAAAAGGCATAAATAGGCAGTTTAGCAGAACATGACATAAATGGAATTAACAATATCGTCATCTTTCTATCTCTTTCAGAAGGAAGGGTTCTTGCGGACATTACTCCTGGCACCGAACAACCAAAGCCTACTAGCAAAGGCACAATTGATCTTCCGGATAAGCCAAGCTTTCTTAATATTTTATCCATGAAGAACGCAACTCTAGCCATATATCCTGAATCTTCTAGTATTGATAGGAAGAAGAATAAGATAATGATTATTGGCAAGAATGATAGTATTGAGCCAACACCATTTAATATCCCGTCATTAACTAATGAATGAATAACAGATGAAACATTAGCCTTACTCATCCATATGTCGATGGATGAAGACAAATAATTAATTGCACTTGCTAATAAGTTTTGTAATAGTGGCCCAAACACTTCAAAAGTTAATATAAATATCGTAAACATGATAACGATAAAACAAGGAATAGCTGTATATTTTCCTGTTAGTATCTTATCGATTTTTTTAGTAATTGTTTGTTCAATCGATTCTTTTGGTTTGATGACATTATTTCTAGTAATTTTAGTAATGAATGAGTAGCGCATATCTGCTATAGCTGCAGATTTATCTAGTCCTCTTTCATCTTCCATTTGTTTAGTAATGTGTCCTAGAGTCTCTATTTCATTCATATCAAGTTTTAACATCTTGATAATTTGCGTATCATTTTCAGCACATTTTGATGCGCAGAATCTTAGTGGCAAGCCTTCGGCAATTGCGTGATCTTCTATCATATGCATTATAGAGTGTAAGCATCTATGTACAGCACCATTTTCTTGAGCATCACAATAGTCTTGTTTTTTTGGTTTTTCTTGATATTTAGCAACATGTATAGCATGTTCTATCAATTCGTCGATACCTTGGTTTTTAGCAGCACTTATTGGCACAACAGGAATGCCTAATTCTGATTCAAGCCCATTGACATCAATATAACCGCCATTGTTATCTATTTCATCCATCATGTTTAGTGCAAGAACCATTGGAATATCTAATTCCAATAATTGCATAGTAAGATATAGTCCTCTTTCGATAGATGTGGCATCTAGGACATTAATAATTCCTTTTGGTTTTTCATTTAAGACGAAATCACGAGATACTAATTCTTCAGGAGAATAGGGTGACATTGAGTAGATACCAGGTAAATCAACGATCAAAGTATTTTGATGTTTTCTAATTGGGCCATCTTTTCTATCTACAGTAACTCCAGGAAAATTGCCTACATGTTGATTCGAGCCAGTTAATTGATTAAATAATGTTGTTTTGCCTGCGTTTTGGTTTCCAACTAAAGCGAAAGTTAATAATTCATTTTGAGGTAATGGATTTTCTGTTTTCTTATCGTGATATTTAGTTCCGCTTTCACCAAGACCAGGGTGGTCGTAATGTTTTTTTATTAATAGTTCATCACTTGGAGGTTCATTACAAGGATCCACCATAATATTGTGAGCATCATCTTTTCGTAAAGATAAATCATATCCTCTTAGTTTGAATTCAAGTGGGTCACCTAAAGGCGCAACTTTTATAAATTTTATTACTGTTCCAGGAATAATTCCCATATCAAGAAGGTGCTGTCTATTAGCACCTATACTTTTTACTTCATTAATTATTGCGGATTCGTTTATTTTTAATTCATCAAGTATCATATTCTAGCCTTTAGATTGTTAGTATTAACTAACATAATGTTAGCATTGCCTAACAGGAGTGTCAATAAAAAAGATACATATAATGATGTATCTTATTATCGAATTTGCCAATCTATTGGTTCCATGTTGTTTCGTATTAAATAATTATTGGTTTTTGAGAAAGGCCTAGAACCAAAGAAGCCATTATATGCACTTAATGGAGAAGGGTGTGCCGATTCTATTACTAAGTGAATTGGGTTAGTTATATATTGTTTTTTGCTTCTTGCATTAGCACCCCACAATATGAATACAACAGGTGTGTTTTTTTCGTTTAATTTCTTTATTATAGTATCGGTAAGCTGTTCCCATCCTTTGCCTTTATGGGAATTCGCATTGTGTGCCCTTACAGTTAATACCGCATTTAACAACAAGACACCTTGTTTAGCCCATGATAGTAGATATCCATGATTCGGTATATTACAACCTAAATCGTCACGCAATTCTTTATAGATATTTTGTAGACTTGGAGGGATAGGGACGCCTTTATTAACGGAAAAGGATAAGCCGTGAGCCTGGTTTTCTTCGTGATATGGGTCTTGACCCAATATTACGACTTTGCAATCCTTATAACTAGTTAGTTTTAATGCTGCATATATGTTTCTAGGAAGAGGATATATAGTATTTTTGCTATATTCTTCATCTAAAAAATGGCGTAAGTTTTGGTAATAGTCCTTATCAAATTCAGACCCAATTATATCATCCCAATCATTTCCGATTATTTTCATGAATTCATTATATAATATTTATGATGTTCACAAATATTGATGATGCTATTAACTGGATTATAGAACAAAGAAATGACGAATCGACTTTCGAACATTTTAAATTGGTTTGTAATAAATTAAATAATCCACAAAATGATTTTTATACAATTCATGTAGCTGGAACTGATGGTAAAGGATCAACAGTAACCTTTTTAAGAGACTTGTTAATGAAACAAGGATTGAAAGTTGGTACTTTACAATCACCACATTATCTTGTTCATCAAGATCGTATTAGAGTAGATGGCAACAATATAACAGATGAAGCTTTCTTGAGGATTATGAATCAATATTATGACTTTTTCATTGAAAACAGATTATCAATGTTCGAAATGGATTACATAATAATGTGTGAATATTTTAAAGAATGTAATATTGATATTGCTGTAGTTGAAGTAGGCTTGGGTGGAAGATTAGATTCAACCAATGTTGTTGATAATACAAAACTTTCTATCATTACAACAATCGGTTATGACCATATGGATAGATTAGGAGATACTTTAGAAAAAATCTGTTTTGAAAAATGTGGCATTATCAAAAATAATTCTAAAGTTTTAATTGGCCATTTAAATGATAATTGCACTGACGTTGTTAAAAAAGTATGTAAAGACAGGAACGCTAAATTATATTGTTTAGGTCAATATGAAGATTTAGGCGATAGAAAGTTTTTGTATGATGGACATGAATATAATCTAACCAGTTATGCAAAATACCAAATGCACAATGCGTCTTTAGCTATCAAGGCTTTAAGAATAATAAGTGGAGATTATCCATTAAACATTAATGAGGATTTTGTTAAAGAATCTATTGCCAATACAGTATGGCCATGTCGTTTTGAATTAGTAAAAGAAAATCCAAGAGTAATATTGGATGGTGCTCACAATATCCATGGTGTAGGTGCTTTGTGTGAATCTATTGATAATCTTGAGGGTAGCAAGTGCATTGTATTCAGTGCTTTAAAGCGTAAAGAATATCAAAAGATGATTGATATGTTAATTAAACATTGTGATGAACTTGTTTTGACATCCTTTGATTTTTATGGCGTTATTGATTTGCAAGGTTATAAAGATAACATGTACCATGTCATCGATGATTATAAAAATGCGATTGATTATGCTATTTCAAAATATGACAACATCATAATTTGTGGTTCGTTATATTTCATGAGTGATGTTGCAGCTAACTATAAATTCTAATTATGAAGAAAATTCATTTTATGAATATTGTTACTATTGTTTTGTTTTCAATAGTTGCGACTGGTCTAGATCCTTTTAAAGAGAATTATTCTACTTTGAGCCTAACTAGAAACGGCTATTTTTTATTTTTGTTTATGGGAATATTAGCTGGTTTTACTTTAGCTTATGAAACATATCTTATCAATAATAGGAAATATGCTTATATAATGTTTTGCGCTTTATTACTAGGTGTTATTATTCCTCATGATATCTCATACAATCTTCAAGGTAATCTTCATTTAATAAATGCTTATTTAGGTTTTTCGGTTATGATGATTATTACTTTTATTAATATTTATAAATTCAGTTTAAGAAATAATAAAAAGGGTAAATACATTTTGTATTTTACCCTTATATGTTTTGCGATAAGTGTCTATTTATATTTAGACAAGATGTGTGTCAATACAATCAGTGAATTAATAATAATGATTGCCGTACAAATTGATCATTTGTTGATGAGTTTGTAAGCAGCATCAACCACATGAGAAACAAGAATTGAAGTTGTTACACTTCCAACACCGCCAGGTACTGGTGTGATATTTTCTACTATTGGTTCAACTTCTTCAAATAGAACGTCACCGCATAGTTTTTGTTTTGCTTCATTATAAGTAATACCCACATCAATAATAGTTTGGCCAGGTCTAACATAATCTTTGTTGATTGATTCCATAGCACCTGTTGCACAAATAATGATATCAGCTTTTGATGTTATAGATTGAACATCTTTGGTTTTTGTGTGGCAAATTGTAACAGTAGCATTTCTATTTAATAACATCATAGAAACAGGTTTACCTATTACTAAAGATCTTCCTAGAACCACAACGTTTTTGCCCGTAACTTCAATATTATAGTAGTTTAATATTTCGATCGCAGCTTGAGCTGTGCATGGTGGGAATCCAACATCAGTATTTGTAAAGATTGCTGCAAGAGAATTATCGCTACAACCATCAATATCTTTGTTTGCAGCGATATATTTACGTGCTTTTTCATTATCAAGATATTTTGGTAATGGTCTAAGCATTAAAATACCGTGAATATCATCGTCATTATTTAGTTCATCTAGAGTTTTGTAGAATTTATCATATTCTATTTCTTTATCTAGAATAATGTTTTTAACTCCAACACCAATTTCGTTACATTTTTTAGTAGCGTTTTTTTCATAAGAAATATCACTACCATTTTCTCCAACTCTAACAATAGCTAGGGTAGGGGTGATTCCTTTTTCTTTTAATTCGTTTGTTTTTTTGATACTAATTTCATTGATAGAATTAGCTACTTCTTTTCCTTTTAGTAACATTATGAAAGCCTCTTACATACATCATCGTATACATTCAATGCTTTGACAGAATACTCGTCTAATAATTTTAGAGCTTCGTCTTCAAGATTTTGAGCATATTCTTTATCAGCCATTAATCTTGTATTAACTTTAATATTCAAGAAAGCACCATACATTGCGCCTTGTGCCAACATTACGCTAGTTCCTGCATCACTTACAGAGATTTTTGAACCGATTCGTGCTAATCTTTCATCAAGATCAACAATTCTACATGAATATTTAAGAATATATAGAGGAGGGATGGCTGCATTTTTTAAACACTCATCCATTTTCTCTGTATATCCTTCACTGTTTTTATCTAACTTATATGCTTCTGCTAAAGGTAAAAATGCTTCAGCATCTTTATCTACACAATCCAATAGATTGTTTCTCAAGATATCTGCTTCTCTTTTTATTGCTTCTAGTTCAGAAGTATACATAATATACTTTGCTTTTCCGATAGTTAAGTTGGTAACCATTTCTGCAAGCGCAGCGGCAAGTGATGCTACATAGCCACTTACTCCACCACCACCTGGGACAGGATCTTTGCTTGCTGCAACTTCGGTAAATGTTTTTAAATCTTTTTCTTTCATATTAGAACAATCCTGTGATTACTCCATTTTCATCAACATCTATCTTTTCTGCAGCAGGAACTTTAGGAAGTCCTGGCATTGTTGAAATATCACCAGTTAATGCAACGATGAAGCCTGCACCAGCTGATACTTTTAAGTTTCTAACTTGTAGTCTAAATCCTTTAGGTGCGCCTAATAGTTTTGGATCATCAGAGAATGAATACTGAGTTTTTGCTATACATATTGGCATACAGCCATATCCTAATTCTTCTAATTGTGCTAATTGCTTTACTGAAGCGCCAATAAAATCAACACCATCAGCGTGATATATCTTTGTAGCAACTGCTTCAATCTTTTCTTTTATTGATAGATTGTCTTCGTATGAGAATGTGAAATCGTTTTCTTCTTCGCATAGTCTAACTACTTCTTCAGCAAGTTTGATACCACCTTCGCCACCTTTAGCCCACACTTCACTTAATGCGACGTTAACACCTAATTCTTTACATTTAGCTTCAACTAAATCTAATTCAGCTTTTGTATCGCTAGGGAAGGCGTTGATTGCTACAACACATGGAAGTTTGTAAACATTCTTAATATTATCTACGTGTTGAAGCAGATTTGGAAGTCCTTTTTCTAATGCTTCTAGATTTTCGTTATTTAAATCTTCTTTTTTGACACCGCCGTGATTCTTTAAGGCTCTAACTGTTGCAACGATTACAACAGCATCAGGTTTAAGATTAGCCATACGACATTTAATATCTAAGAATTTTTCAGCACCTAAATCAGCACCGAAACCAGCTTCTGTAACGGCATAATCGCCGAGCTTCATTGCCATTCTTGTTGCAGTAACAGAATTGCATCCATGAGCGATATTCGCAAAAGGTCCACAGTGAACGAATGCAGGAGTTCCTTCTAGAGTTTGTACTAGATTTGGTTTTAGTGCATCTTTTAATAATGCTGTCATTGCGCCTTGAGCTTTTAAATCACCAGCTGTTACAGGCTTATTATCATATGTGTATGCTACAACAATATTTGCACATCTTTGTTTTAAATCAGGTATATCTTTAGCTAAGCATAATACTGCCATTACTTCTGAAGCAACAGTGATATCAAAACTATCTTGTCTAGGTGTACCATCAACTCTAGCGCCTAATCCATCAACGATATTTCTTAATTGTCTATCATTCATATCAACAGCTCTATGCCAAGTGATACGACGTGGATCTATATTTAATGAGTTTCCTTGTTGAATATGATTATCTAACATTGCAGCTAATAAGTTATTAGCAGCTCCAATCGCATGGAAGTCACCTGTGAAATGTAAGTTAATATCTTCCATTGGCACAACTTGTGCATAGCCACCGCCAGCTGCTCCACCTTTAACACCAAATACTGGTCCTAATGATGGTTCTCTTAAGGCAACGACTGATTTTTTACCAATTTTTCTTAATCCATCAGCTAATCCAACTGTTGTAGTAGTTTTTCCTTCACCAGCAGGAGTAGGATTGATAGCTGTTACTAGTATTAGCTTTCCATTTGGTTTGTCTTGTAAGTCTTTTAATAATTTGTAATCGACTTTTGCCTTGTAGTTTCCATATAGTTCCAAATATTCATCTGGAATTTCAACTTTCTTAGCAATTTCAGTAATCTTTTCTTTTTTACAAGCTTGTGCAATTTCAATGTCTGTCATATTTTTTCTCCTATCAACTTATACACGCTTTTTTACGAACGATATTAAATCAGGCAAAATAGTACTATATATTAACGATAATACTACTCCTGATGCCAATTTAATAAATACATTGCCAAATACAATAGCGAATGAATAATAATCGTAAATTAATGAGTCAACTAAAAGAGCTACGCAATTTAATGCAGTAACTACAAAGGAACTAACAATTGATATAAAAACAATTTGTTTTCTTGTTAATGTAAAATCTTTTTTCTTAGCATAGGCACCGACAATCAATCCACTAATAGCATGAGGTAGAATCCAAATAAGCGTCGTAGCATTGATGCCATAGCCTGAATATATGACTTGATAAATAAACGAGCCTACACCTCCGACTATAAGGCCATCAACAGGTCCGAATAGTAAACCGGCTACTAGTACTGGGAACGCTTCAAATGTAAATTTGAAGTTCACCAGCTTAATTGGAGTGATAACACTTAATACTGAATAGATTGCGATTAACATTGCTAAGGTCGTTAATCTACGTGTATTCATGTTCTTATTATATATCTTATTTAATATCTATTGTAATTATTATTTGTAAATAGTATTATTTATATAGTAAATAAGGAGCGAGGAATCGCTCCTTAATTAATGATTGGAGAATTATGGATTTAAAAGTTATTGAAAATGATTTAAAAGCTTATTTAGAGAGTAAGAATTTACATCTATTTGAACTAAAGTATCATAAGTCAGAACAAACCTTATCCATCCTCCTAGACGACAAATTGGATATGGACAAATTAGAAGAAATATCCACAGATTTATCGGACTACATGGATAAATACGAGAATGATATTGAGGGGAATTATATCTTGGATGTAAGTACTGTAGGAGCGGAAAGACCGATTAGAAACGAAGAAGAACTAATGAAGGCGCTTGGCGAGTACATCTATGTGAAAACTAAAGATGATGAACAGTATGGTTATTTAAAGAAATACGAAAACGGAGTTTTATCACTAGATTATAAAGAAAAGAATCTTGATAGAACTAAGAATATTGAATATTCAAAAGTTAAAAAAGTGCGTTATGCCGTTAAATTCTAAAGGAGATTAAACATGAGTGGCATTAATTTAAAAAACAAAAACTTTGTTGAAGGAATGAGACTTTTCGAAGAAGATCGTAAAGTTGATCCAGAATTTGTCATGGAGACATTGAAAGAAGCTATCGTAAAGACTTATCAAAAGCACATTGATGCTCCAGAAGCAAATGTAAGAGTAGCAATCGAAAGAAATGAATTAAAAGTTTATCATCAACTAAAGGTTGTTGATGACGAAAGCGAAAGCTTTGATGAAACATTAGACATCTTATTAGCTGATGCAAAATTAGAAAACCCTGATGCTAAGATTGATGATGTAATCGAACATGAAGTTGATTTCAAAGAAATCGGTAGAACCTCAATCAACGTTGCAAAACAAATGCTTAAGCAAAGAATTAAAGAATTCGAAAAACAAAGAGTTTACGATGAATACAAAGATAAAGAATTTGAACTTATTTCTGGTATCATCAAAACCGTTGAAGATAAGTTTGTTCTAATCGACATTAAGAACACTATTGGTATCTTATTAAAGAGCGAACAAATTCCTGGTGAGCAATATAGAGAAGGTCAAACTATTAAATGTATCATCAAGGAAGTTTCTAAGAATTCAAAAGGCTCACAAGTTGTATTGTCTAGAGGCGATGCAATGTTTGTTAAGAGATTATTTGAAAAGGAAGTTCCTGAAATTGCCCAAGGTACAGTAGAAATCAAAGCCATCGCTAGAGATGCTGGCGAAAGAACTAAGATGGCTGTTTATACAAAGAATGATGATGTTGATCCAATTGGCGCATGTATTGGTCCAAGAGGTTCAAGAGTTCAAGCCGTTATTGGTGAAGTAAAAGGCGAAAAGATTGATGTATTTGAATGGAATGAAGATATAGGCGAATTAGTTAAAAATGCATTAGCTCCTGCAGAAGTAAAAGCTTGTTTCTATGCAAACAAACAAACAACTCCTGATATGTCTGATGAAGATATCGAAAAATACAACAAGTATAACAATATGCCATTAGTAGTTGTTGTTGATGATGATAAGTTATCAGTAGCAATTGGTAAAAAAGGCAAAAACGCAAAACTTGCTGTTAAGTTAACTAATAGAAAGATTGATATCAAGACGCAAAGTGAAATTGATGAATTAGGTCTAGATGTTGATTCTCTAGTCGAAGAATTCAAGGCTGATCAAATTAGAATAGCTAAAGAAAAAGAAATGAAGAAGTTCCAAGAACTTCAAGAAGAAGCTGCTAAACGTAAAGCTGAATTCGATGAACAACTTGCAAAAGCTGATACTGGATTTGATGAAACAACAATCGAAGAAATGGACGAACAAGTTCAAGAAGAAATCGTTGTTGTAGAAGATAAACCAGTTGAAGAAGAAATTACAGTTGTCGAAGAGGAAAAGGTAGAAGAAGTTAAGGAAGAAAAGGAAGAAAAGAAAGCAAAAGAACCTAGAAAACCATTAGCTCCAAAACCTGAGTATAAATCTAAATTCGAAGACTTCGCTGATTCTAGCAAGAAAGAAGAAAAAGTCGAAGTTAAGAAGAAGAGAAAGAATAAAGATGATGAAGATAGAAGAGTAAGAGCTGAAGATCTTGAAAAGAAAGAATATGATGAAAACTTCAAGCCAGTATACTCTGAAGAAGAATTAGAAGAAATCGAAGCACAAGAGGCTGAGGAAGAAGAAAACTCTTGGATCAATGACGATGATATCGACTTCGATGAATACGAGGATTACTACGAGGATAAATAATGAAAAAGATACCAATGCGTAAATGTTTAGCTACTCAAATTTCTTTTCCTAAAAAAGAGCTTCTTAGAATTGTTAGAACTCCTGAAGGAGAAATCAAAGTAGACATTACTGGAAAACTAAATGGCAAGGGCGCATACATTTCAAAAAGTATGGAAGCTTTAGATATTGCTAAGAAGAAGAAAGTATTGGATCGCGCATTGGAAGTTAGTATTCCTGAAGAAGTATATGTAGAAATTGAAAGGATAATTAATGGATAGTTCACTTAAATTATTAGGACTGATGTACCGTGCCAATAAATTGTTGATTGGACAAGAGGTTTTAGATAATTTAAAGGATTGCAAACTATTAATTATCGCAAGTGATACTTCAGATAAGAATAAAGAACGTTATTTGAAGAAATGTGATTTTTATAAACTTAGACATGTTGATAATTTCACTTGTGAACAATTATCTAACAGTTTAGGTAAGAATAATGTTAAATTACTTGGCATTATCGATGATGGTTTTGTGAAATCATTTTTGGCAAAAATAAAGGAGGACATAAATAATGGCTAAACAAACTTATAAGAAACATTTAAACAAGAAGCCTAATAGGTCATTCGAACCTAGACAAGACAAAGAAGCTAAGATTGAGGCTATTACTTATGAGGAAGGAATAACTGTTGGTCAATTAGCAGAAAAGATTAATAAGAATTCTGGTGAAGTCATCAAAGTTCTATTTATGCTTGGCAAAATGGTAACAATCAATTCTCCTCTTGATGACGAAAATGTTGAACTTGTTTGTATGAATTTTGGTATTGATGCAACTAAGGTTGAACATAAAGATGACGAAACATTGTTAGATACTGAAGAAGATAATCCTGAAGATCTAACATTAAGAGCACCAATCGTAACTATCATGGGACACGTTGACCATGGTAAAACTACTTTGCTTGACTATATCAGAAATACAAGAGTAGTTGAAGGTGAATTTGGTGGTATCACTCAACATATAGGTGCTTATCAAGTAGATGTTAATGGCAAGTTAGTTACATTTTTGGATACTCCTGGACATGAAGCATTTACCGCTATGAGAGCTAGAGGCGCTTCTGTTACCGATGTTTCAATTATCGTAGTTGCTGCTGATGATGGCGTTATGCCTCAAACTAGAGAAGCAGTAGATCACTCAAAAGCTGCAGATGTTCCAATCATCGTTGCTGTAAATAAGATGGATAAACCAAGTGCTAATCCAGATAAAGTTAAGAACGCAATGGCTGAACTTGGCTTAATGCCAGAAGAATGGGGTGGCGATACAATCTTTGTAGAGTGTTCCGCAAAGACTGGTATGGGCGTACAAGACATCTTGGAAACAATTTTAGTCGTATCAGAAGTTAGAGAATTAAAAGCTAATCCTAAGAAGTTAGCTACTGGTACAGTAATAGAAGCTAAGTTAGATAAAGGTAGAGGACCTGTTGCAACTCTATTGGTTCAAAATGGTACTTTAAGACAAGGCGATTCAATTGTTGTTGGCGCTTGCTATGGTAAGGTTAGAAAGATGACTAACGATAGAGGAAAGGAAGTTAGTGAAGCTCTTCCAGGAACTCCTATCGAGATTATTGGCTTAGATGAGATTCCAGTTGCCGGCGATAATTTCAAAGTGTTTGCAGATGATAAAGATGCTAGAGCAGTTGCTCAAGCTAGAACTAGAGCTAAGATTGAAAAAGAAAGAAACGCAAGTTCTGCAATGTCATTGGATGACTTGAAGGCACAAATTGATGCTGGAAATATTCAAGAGATTCCTGTAATCGTTAAAGCTGATGTTCAAGGTACTGCTGAGGCTGTTGCTTCATCATTATCAAAGATTGATGTAGATGGTGTTAAGGTTAATATCATCAGACATGCTGCGGGTGCTATTACAGAATCAGACGTTATCTTAGCTTCTGTATCTAATGCCGTAATCTATGGCTTTAATATAAGGCCAGATGCAAACGTTAGAAAGAAGGCTCAAGAAGAGAACGTTGAAATTAGACTTCATAACATTATCTATAAAGCTGTTGAAGAAATGGAAGCAGCAATGAAGGGTATGTTAGCTCCAGTATATGAAGAAGTAGTAATTGGACAAGCCGAAGTTAGAAAGACATATAAAGTATCTAAGATTGGTACAATCGCTGGCTGTATGGTTACTGATGGTAAGATGCAAAGAGATTGCAAAGTTCGTTTAATCAGAGATGGTATTGTTGTTTATACTGGTGTTCTTGGTTCATTAAGAAGATTTGAAAATGATGCTAAAGAAGTTCAATCTGGCTACGAATGTGGTATGACCATTGAGAACTATAACGATATTAAAGAAGGCGATATCATTGAAGGATATGTTGATCAAGAGGTTAAAGCTGAATAATGGCAAGAACAGATAAA
>JAGHUL010000006.1 GCA_018064825.1 Candidatus Colivicinus equi | reverse complement strand
TCTCTTGGATAAGATTGTTTGAAGTTGCTTAAAACAATTTCAATTTCGTCAACAATTGATTCATATGAATCTATTAATGTTCCATCCATATCCCAAATTATATTTTTCATATCCAATACCATTATATTAAAACTCTTATTGCTTCAATAACATTGTGGCTGTTTTGATCTAATTTCTTTTCTAAATCTTTAAATCCATTCTTATGCCAAAAATATTCAGCTTTTTTATCATCTTCTATCCAAGCTAATCTAACATTCTTATAATTATTCCTTTTTAGTTCATCACATACTGCGTTAATAATGTAACTACCTATGCCTTTATTTTGAACATTGATATCGACCATAAAGAATCCAATGAAGCATGTTTCTTCATCTGGATAGTTAGTAATTAAATCAATAATTGCGACTAATTTATCGCCTTTATAGAATCCTTCATAATATTTATCTTTTAGGGTCTTTCCTTTGGGCAAAATAAACATGTCATCCTTAATTGATTCTATACTCACCATAGGAGGACAAAATTCATAAAATCTTTTGTTTTCTTTGCATAAAGAATAGATTTCATCTATATCTTTGTATTCAAGCTTTCTAACTATATATTCTTCTGACATAATATATTTCTATTATACCGATATTACGAATTTGATAATGATAGAATAATAGTATGATTAAAGCATTATTATTTGATTTAGACAACACACTAATTGATAGACAAAGAGCATTTACAGAGATGTTGTATAGGACATTCCGTAAATATTACGACGATGAAGAATACGTCAATACTTTAGTAAAAGATGCTTTGTTTTTTGATGATGGCGGAAAGATTGAGAGAATTGATTCATTCACAAAATTGATAGATAAATACAATATTAAAGAATTTACTGCTAAAGAATTTGCGGAAAATTGGAGTAAAGAAAGCGGCAGTGTTGTTTACTTATTTGATGATGTTATTTCGACATTAACAGCTTTAAAAGATAAGTATCGTTTAGCTATTGTTACAAATGGTGATTACGAATCTCAAAAACGTAAACTTGATCATGTGAATTTATATTACTTGATGGACTATACTTTAATCTCTAGTGAAATAGGCATCAGAAAACCAGATCCTAGAATATTCCAATATGCTTGCAAACAAATGAATTTAAAAGAAAAAGAATGTTTATATATTGGTGATTCTTATTCTAGAGACATCGTTGGTGCTATCAATGCTGGCTTAGAAGCAATATATGTTTCTAGAGTTAACGAAACACACGATGATGTAAAAACCATCTATCAGATTAAAGAGTTATTAGATATTCTATAAAAGATATTCCACGAATTAATCTTATTAAAAGCACCCGCATAATGAGGGTGCTTTTTCATTTACTTTATTTTTATATTTCTTATCCAGCTATGAGCATATGAGTTTTCATCATACTTATATCTTAGATGGAACTCGATTGTTACATCATCATTAATGTTTGTGATATCTTTAATATCTCCGTTCTCTTCGTTTCTAAGTGATGATATTAAATTGTCTTGGCCATTAACTTTAATCAATTCAACAAACGCGTTTTCCATATCGTTTTCTTTTAAAGAATCATTAATATAAGCACATACATTGCTGTGTGTGGTTTTAATCAAACTTAGATCTATCGTTTTGAAGTTATCATTAATGAATGCTTCGGCTTTTTTATTTCCTGGTAATCCGATTTCGACATACTTCTTATAGCTTTCTTTTTGAATCTTATTTGGAAGATAGTTTGAACCTATTCCTTCTTTACAAGAAACAAAATCCGCAATCACTTCATCTCTATTAGTCGTGAATAATTGTTTATCTAAATTATTCTTCATTAAATAATTCAAATCTTTGCCTGCTAAATCAAAATAATCTTTTACTTCTTTATCAGTACAGAAAATGTTGTTATCAAAATTATTTACTTGATCTTCATCACGTACATCGTGATTAAATTCGATGCCTAGTTGTCCGCCAATAAAGATATTATTTTTTATATTGTTTTCTCTAGTACGTTGTACTATCATGCCGATGTTATTATCAATGAAAGTGTTGTTATAGAAATTACATTCTTCAGTAAAGCCTAGGTTTTTTGCATAACCGCCAAAGCCTAAACCACTATAGCCAATGCATCCACACACAACATTGTCGTGGGCAATAACATTTCCCACTTTAAATAATTCGTTATCATCAGGAGAATGCTCAGTTGCGACTTCCATACCAATATCACAGTTATAAACGAAATTATCATATATTTCTATGTGCTGTCCGCCATCGACGTAAATTCCATTAGCACACAAATTATATTCGCCCTGTGTATCTCTAATAGAAGCTAATGGATTTTCAAAGTATGCCTCATTATCAAATGCTGAAATATTATAAACAAAATTGTTGAAGCACTTACCATTTCTGACATAGTCAACATCATAAGGATTGCCTTCATATGATTCATCGTGTTTTGCTTTTCCTTCAAAACCAATCATATCGATGCCGATGTTGTTATTGTCGTGGATCTTATTATCACAAATAGTGAAACCATCAATATTGCCATTAAATACTGTTGATTCACTAGAATCTAAACGGCAATCGTATACTTCACAATTCTTCATTACTAAATTCTTAATTGGCGCTAAATCATTCTTGGCATATACCGCGATACCATGCATTCCTCTAACACCGTGAACAACACAATTTGAAATAGTAATATTTTCAAGTGTCTTTGAACCAATGGCAGGAGTAGATACTGCATATATTCCTAAACCACCACCGATTACTTCTAAATTATTAAGAGTTATATTCTCAACATTTTCTAAATATACAGTAATTGCTTCTTCATCGAAAATGCCTTGAATAATAACCTTTTGATTTTCTGCACCACGAATAATAACTGGTTCGTCTTTTGTACCTGAAGCTTCTTTATTCACAACGAAAGGCTCGTATATTCCTTCGTGAATTATTACTTCGCTTCCTTTTTCGATGTGTTTGATTGCATCAGCAACATTTTTGTATGGAGCGTTTAAACTTCCATCACAAATGTTGTTAGTACTTTTTTGATCTACATGAATTTGTTTCATAACATATACCTCGTATTCATTCTATTATTTAAGATGGCACAAATTATATTGTGCCATCATTTTATTTATAATTCTTTTAGTTATCGGTATAAAAATTACTTCATACCTGTCATTGCGATACCCTTAACAAATTGTTTTTGGAAGATGATGAAGACAATTGATGAAGGGATCATAATTAATGCAGCAGCTGCCATTGTAGCACTTAAATCTGATGTGTGTTGTGTAGAGAAATAACTTAACGCTAATGGCAATGTCATTCTGTCTGTACTTGATAAGTATAGTAATGGATTTAGATAATCATTCCAATATTGTAAGAATGTAAAGATTGCTAAAGAACCAATTGCAGGTCTGATTTGAGGAATAACTATCTTCCAATAAATCATAAAGTCTCCTGCGCCATCAATTCTTGCGGATTCAATTAAGCTCTTTGGAATTTCTTCTATATATTGCTTACATAGATATACACCAAACGCACTTACTATTGCAGGAACAATCAAGGCAAGCAAACTATCATATAAGCCAACACTATCAATCAATAAGAATGATGTGATCATAGTTACTTGAGCTGGAACCATCATTGTATACATTAAAACAGAGAATAAGAATTTCTTTCCCTTAAACTCAAATCTTGCAAAGATATATCCAAGAATTGTACTTGTAAATAAAACAACAAGAGTATTTACACCAGTAACAATTAACGAGTTCTTTAACCATGAGAAGAAAGGAGATTTAGTTAATACCGTTTTATATCCTTCAACTGTTGGTTCAGCAGGAATTAATGTATTAGGACTCATTATTGCTTCTTTTGTTGTTTTTAGTGAATTTGAAAGCATCCAAACATATGGAATAACAACGATAATAGATGCAATAACTAATACAATAATTGCTATGATTTTTAATTTGTTATCATCTCTTTTTCCGACTTTTTTCATATTAATACTCCCAATCCACTTTATCCATACGTTTTTGAATAATACTTACAATTAATATAACGATAAATAACACAACAGAAATAGCAGCAGCGTAACCCATCTTTCTATAACCAAATGCTGTCTTATAGATATAGCTTGTTAATACTAAGCCTGATTGTTTTGGTCCGCCTTTTACAGCTAAGACTTCAAATTGAGCGAACATTTGGAAATATGAAATCAAAGTCATAAGTGTAACGAACGCCATAGTTCTTGCTAATAGAGGAAGAGTAATTTTGAAGAATCTCTTCAATTGGCTTGCGCCATCAAGTTCTGCAGCTTCATAAATATCGGTTGGAATTCCATCAATACCAGCGCAGAATAGGATGATGTTATATCCTAAATCGGCCCATAATGTGAATACTATTACCGAAGACATCAAATAATTTGCGTCACCAGTAAATGAAATAGCATTAGCACCAAGTGCAATCAGTAACTGATTTAATAAACCGTTTTTAGGGAAAATAGTTCTAACCCAAACAACAGATGATGCAACCATTGGAGCAATACAAGGTAAGAACATCATCATTCTGAAAAAGCTTCTTGTTTTATTAGATCTTAATTGGCTTATTAGAAAAGCAATAGCAAGGGAAATGACAATATTTATAGCAACTGCAACAAACGTAAAGAAAAGAGTATTCTTTAGTGCAATGATAAAGGACTCGTCAGTTAGTAATGCTTTATAATTTTCAATACCAACAAACATATTGCTGTCTCTTAATGGAGAATAATCCATAAAAGAAATCAACAAAGTACCAATGATTGGTATTACCATAAATATTGCGACTTCAGTAAATAGCGGAATAACTGTCGCTAAGACAAATTTGTTATTTTTGTTTTTCATAATATTACCTCACAAAAAACACAAGAAAGAGTTTTTCAACTCTTTCTTGTGAATAATCATATCTTATTGATTAATAGCGTTACATTTAGTTTCAATATCAGCTACAGCTTCATCGATTGAACCATATACGCCACCTTGAACGTAGTCAATTAATGTAGTGTATAGAGCTTCTTTGAAACGGTCTGTATTGAATAAACCGATGAATTGTCCATATTCAAGAATGTCTACTAATGGTTTAGCATATGGGCAAGCTTCAACGTATGCAGCACTTTGAGCAACTGATTTCTTTGCAGGGATTTGTGCACAAGCAATGTTGTGACTTAGAATTCTTTCATCTTGGAAGAAGAATTCAACAAATTTGAATGCAGCTTCTTGATTAGCACTCTTTGAGTTAACAGCTAGTGACCAACCAGTTTCAGCAGCAAATGCTTTTGTATCACCATACCAAGGCATTGGTATATAATCATATTCTTGACCTAAAGTTAAACCGAATGTGTCAGAACCAGCATTGATAGCCCAAGGTCCACGTGGAACGTAAGCAGTGATGCCTTTGTATAGTTCTTCGTAACCGATAACGCCTGGGTCAGCAAGTTCACCAAGTTCAGTAACTCTGTTGTCACCAACAACTAGATCAGCGATTTCTTTGAATGCTTTCTTACCAACTTCGTTATTGAAATTGAATGTTCCATCTTCGTTTTGGTAATTAACGCCACTTTGTAACATCATAGCTGTATAAATATAAGCTAATCCATCAGCGTTCATGAAGTCGATACCTTTTCTAGTTAGAACACCATTTTCTTCTTTTGTTAACTTGTGAGCTTGATCCATCCATTCAGCCCAAGTAGTAGCAGGTTGTAAACCAGCTTCTGCTAGTAGTTCATTGTTAACTAGCATTGCTCCGTATTCAATATTGAATTCGAATGGCATACCATATAATTTGCCATCATATTGAAGAGCACCGATTGTTGAAGGATAAGAGTCTCTAATGATTTCTTCTGCTAAAGCGTCTGGCATAGCTGCGAATGCGCCAGTTGAAGCGTAGTCAACACCCCAACCACCCCATAGTTCATAAATATCAGCGCCGCCTTCTTTAGATGCTAAACTTGTTAGAGTCTTAGCTTCGAATTCATCATATGGGAAATCTTCAAGTCTAATCTTGATACCTGGATTTTCTGCTTCGAATGCAGCGATTACATTCTTGTAAGATTCAATCCAAGCGTTCTCTGTGTGAGCCCAGAATACTAGTTCAATATCACCAGATTCAGTTTCAGTTTCAGAGTTTGAACTTCCGCCTGATGAACATCCTACTAATGCAACTAGCATAAACATTGCAAGTAGTACTGTCAATAATTTCTTCATCTCATTTTTCCTCCTTTTTTATATTTTTAATGATTTGAAGTAAGTCAAATATGAAGCGTTTTGATCTAGCATTTCTTGAACCATATTATGGATTTCTTCCATGCTACAAACGCTAGCTGTTAATGGATCCAATAAGCATGCTTCGAATACTAAGTTTGGATCGCCTTCAATTGCTGCCTTAACTGCTAGTTCTTCAACCTTTGCAGAATGGCCAACAAATGCGCTTAGGTGTTGTGGTAATGTAAC
Source organism: Candidatus Colivicinus equi (assembly GCA_018064825.1). Taxonomy (GTDB): domain Bacteria; phylum Bacillota_I; class Bacilli_A; order Erysipelotrichales; family Erysipelotrichaceae; genus Colivicinus; species Colivicinus equi. Next base: position 36,421 of record JAGHUL010000006.1, on the reverse strand, counting down.
TGGACCAACAACGTTGATACCTTTTTCATCTGCGATTACTGGTACTTCAACACATGCGCCTTGATCAATATTTGTAATATAGCCTTCGTTTCTTAAATTGGCATTGAATGGGAATGGTGTGTGATCACCGAAGATAGCGTTGAATATACAAGAAGCATATTCTTCGCCTCTTTCAAGTTCAATTTCTTCACTGTTCAACCAGTCAGTATATTCTTTTTCCCATGTATCTTCTCTATCTGTATATTCTTTTAAGATATAAGCATGTGCACCTGGGTTCCATCCTGTACCATGTGTACAATATTTTTCAATTAAATCTTTTCTCTTTCTGAACCAAGGATTGTATTCAGAGTTGTGACCAGAAGATTCTGTTGGGAAATATTTTAAATATTTAAACATTTCAATTCTTACAGGTTCTTCGTTAGCAACTTCTTCTCTCTTGATTGCTTCGAACAATTCTGGATAAATATCTTTTCCATCATGTTCTAACTTCAAGTAGAATGCTTGGTGGTTAATACCAGCACATTGATATTGAAGTTCTTCTTTCTTTAATCCAAGCCAACCAGCAAGCATTTCAGCTGTTCCTTGAACTGAGTGACATAAGCCTGTAACCTTCATCTTAGTTTGAGTTTGAAGATAAGAAACAAGCATAGCCATTGGGTTTGTATAATTCAAGATAATTGCGTTTGGACATAACTTTTCGCAATCTCTAATAATATCTAACATAACAGGAGCTGTTCTTAAGAATCTGAATATTCCACTTGGACCTCTTGTGTCACCAACACAAATATCTACTCCATACTTTTCTGGAATCAATACATCATGTTTCCACACTTCAACTCCACCTTGTAAGATTGTGATTAAAACACCATCAGCATCTTTCAAAGCTTCTTTTCTGTCTGTTGTTGCTTTTACTGTTGCTTTGTGATGACCAGCATCAACAATCTTTTGACAACCTCTTCTAGAATACTCAAGACGTTTTTCATTAATGTCCATAAGCATAATTTCGCAGTCATCGAAAGCTTCAAAAGTCAACAAATCTCTGACAAGATCTCTTGTGAATCCTAGTGAGCCTGCACCAATAAATGTAAATTTTCTCATATCGCACCTTCTTGTTTAGTAAACAAATTTACACGTTTACTTTGTAAGTGCTTTCATTTTAGTATTAAATTGCAATAAAGTCAATTGATATTTGACTTTATTTAATAATCTTTATAAAATATTGTTTAGTAAACAAATGGCAAATATAAGAGAAATTGCTAAAAAAACTAATGTATCTATAACTACTGTATCAAGGATCTTAAATAATGACCCTACTTTTCATACGAAAGAGTCTACTAGATTAGCGGTAATTAATGCTGTAGAGGAACTTAAATACAAACCAAATAGAAAAACAAAAATAACAAATATCGGCTGTATTTTATCAATTGGTGCTGAAAAATATTCTGACCCCTTCTACACCAACATACTCGCATCATGTGAATATGAGGCAGAAAAACATAACATCATATTTTCACACGTTAGACATTTTTCAGAATTACAAAACGAACTTATCTTTAAAGAATTTATTAATAGTGGAATTAAAGGATTAGTTATCATGGAAAAAATTCCAATTGATATGCTAAATAAGATAAAAAAGAAAATTCCAAATATTGTCTACGTTGACTATGATGAAACATCTGAAGAAGTTAACTCTATTGGTTTTGATCATCGAATCGCAAACACCAAAGCATTTAATTATCTAATTAAGTGTGGATATAAAAGAATAGCTGTAATTGGAGAATCGTCTCCTGTTACCCCGCTTGAAGATTCAATAAGAATGAATGCATATAGAGAAGTTCTTATGAAAAATAAAATCAAGTATGATTCTTCAATAATAAAGGATTGTAAAAGTGATTTAAACTTGTGTGTAGAACAAACACGTGAATTAATGAGTTTAGATAAACCACCAGATGTAATATTTGTTGGCGACGACACATTAGCAAACGCAACAATTGTTGAATTAAAAAAACTCGGCTACAATTGTCCAAAAGATATCGGTGTAATGGGCTTCAACAACTTACCAATAGCAACACATTCAGATCCATCTCTTACTACTGTAGATTTACCAATGGTAGAAATAGGCAAAAAAGCTATAGAGAGATTGATAGAAATCATGAACAACAACGATAAAGAAACATATAAGATTTCTTACCCAACAGAATTAATAATCAGAGAATCAACGAGGAGGATTAAATAATGTATTATTTGGGAATTGATGGTGGTGGAACAAAAACTAAGTTTATCATTTGCGATAAGCAAGGTAAAAAAATTGCTTGTGCCGAAACTGGAACAAGCCATTATCTACAAATCGGTTTAGATGGTGTAACTCAAGTATTATCAGAAGGAATTGCTGAAGTTTGCAAAAAAGCTAATATCAGTAAAGAACAAATTGCATGTGCATTTGTAGGCTCACCTGGATTCGGTGATGTAAAAGATGATGTCGTAAGAATTAAAGAAGCTGTAACGAAAGCTATGGGGCCAATAAAATATAACATTGGAAACGATGGTGTAAATGCTTTAGCAGGTGCACTATGTGGCGAAGATGGAATCAACATTGTTGCAGGAACAGGTTCTATAGGTTTTGGCTATAATAGCGAAACAGATGAAACTGTATCTTGTGGTGGATGGCATCATGCACTAGGTTCTGATGAAGGAAGTGGATATTGGTTTGCTAGAGAAATCCTTCATGAATTTACTAGACAAGCTGATGGTCGTGATGAAAGAACTCCTTTATATGAAGCATTAAGAAGACATCTTCAAGTAAAAGATGATGGTGAAGTAATTTCTATCATTATTGAAAAATGGAAAATGGATAGATCAAAGATGGCATCGTTATCAGTTCTTATCGACGAACTATATGAAGTTAAAGATCCATATGCGATGAAGATGCTAGAAGATGCAAGCACAGAATTAGCGGATATCGTAAATACCATTTACAAAAATATTGGATTCACAAAAGAAGTAAAAGTAAGCTACACTGGTGGCGTCTTCAAAATGGGAGATAAGATTGTTAAACCATTAGGAGAAAAACTATTAAAAGGTAAGATGCAATTAGTAAGCCCTGCTTTAGGACCAGAAGATGGTTCATTAGTTCTTGCCTTAAAAAATGATGGCGTAGCAATTGATGAAACTGTAATTAATAATTTAAAAACAAGCGTTGCATAACAAGCAACGCTTTTTTCTATTTAATGTTATTTTTTAGTTTAGCAACATATTCATTTAAATCAACGACTGTATTAGTTAAGCGAGATTCTTCGGCTGCAAATACAATGAAGTGATTATTGACTGAAGTAGTTATGCCAGATGCAAGATAACCATTATAGTTCTCACCAAGATAATCATAAAGCGTAACCACGATACCATAATCTCCTCCACCATGTCCTGCATTAATACCGTCAGTAGATATTATGTTATATTCTTTTGTTTCCTTTGTTTCAAAATCATAGACACTTATTGGAGATTCACCATCAATTGCCGCACGTAGTTCTCCTTTAGTTCCCATGATATGGATGAAGCGACCACCTTTGTTAAAAGCATTCATCGTGAAAGTTGCTGTAACTCCATCTTCAAAAAGTAAATTAACTGTTTGATGATCAACTACATCGTTATCGCATTTATATACACACTTTCCATATTGAGTATTGTGAAGTGCTTCAATAACCATTTCATCTGTTGGATTGGCTTGTCTAGTTGCAGCAGTTCTAAACCAATCGTTATCTTTATCATCCAAATAAAGTTTTACTGCATTGTATGGGCAATTCTTTTCTGGACAGCCTTCTATACAATAATCTGGCGAATCTTTAGGTGCGTGTTCTTTAGTGAAATAAGTTAGCGAACCAAAAGATTGAACCTTCTTACACTTCTTTCCAATTAACCATTGAAGGATATCCATATCGTGACAAGACTTTTGTAACAACATGCATGAACTGCGTTTTGAATTTCCCCAGTTTCCTCTTACGAAACTATGACTTTGATGAACGTTGCCTACACATTCCTCGTGATTGATAGATACAATATCACCAATCGTATTGTCTAAAAGTAATTCTTTGATTTTAACAAACATATCACTATATCTTAGAACGTGACATACTAATACTTTTACATTCATTTCTTCAGCATATTCAGCAATCTTTAAACATTCTTCTGGAATGCTTGAAACAGGTTTTTCAAGCAATAGATCATACTTTAATGAAATAGCTTTCATAGCTGGATCATAGTGTTGCCTATCCATTGTAGAAACGATTGCGAAATCCGCAATTTTTCCAAGATTTAATAATGAATCATAATTATCAAAACACAACTCATCAGGAATGTTGTGCTTTTGCTTTATGTAATTACGTCTACTTTCAATTGGTTCAGCAACAGCGATAACTTTATACCTATCGCCAAGTTCCAACATAATATCCGTGTATTCTTTCCCACGTAATCCTGCACCAATTAAAATGGCTGATAGAGTTTTACTCATAGCTCCCCTTTTATTTCAATTTTTCTTGTCTAGATGCATATAGATAATCATCTACTGTATCAATGATATGATCTTTAATTATACATTCAGGTTTATTATCTATTATTCCTTCTCTAACTTTTGTATATTGTCTTGGTAAGAATTGTGATAATAGATTTAGTGGTACACCATTCTTGAAGTTATCAAGCAATTTGTTGATTGCTTCATTAACGGCAGGTTTAGGTAAATAATAACGGCATCTATCAGAGAATGAATATTTTCTCTTTAATGCAATCTCTTTATCTGTACCATGATAATGCTTTTGATAATACTTTGGTTCTTGAACCATTTCTTTATCTAGAACTTCCATGAAATGCGATTGTTTATCTGCATCAATACACTCTTTTTCTGCATAAGCTAATGCAAATAGCGCTTCTCTATAAGCAAATGTTAAACCTGGGCCAACTTTTAAAATGCCAACACCATCTTCAACCAATTCTCTTAATTTGATTTTTGTTTGATAATCTGTAGAATGCCCTTCAAATACTAACTTTGGATATTCTTTAATTGCATTCATTAAATCAACGGCTTTAGTTCTATCATATTCAGTACATCCAGCGTCTTTTTCTTCAACACCAGGTTGAACAACAATAGCAATTACATGATCAAATGCTTCATTTACTCCATAATCATTAAATGCTTTTTCGAATGCTTTATATGTTGCTTTAAAATCTTCAGGTTTTGTCACCTCAACACCAGCATCTTTACTATCTTGTGAACCACCAGGAATTGGTACTTCTGAACCAATGATATAAACAGGATGCAAAGCACTTGGATCTTCTTTTAATAACTCTTTATATGCATCTTCACAAACTCTAGCAAGCATTGCGCCACGTCTAGCGATGGTTTCATCAGTTAATCTTGTGTTTTGATCATCGTCTTTTACTTTCATTGAAGTATCAATATGAATCTTTGAGAAGCCAGCTCTTACATAATCGTGGACAAGAACCATAGCTTCTTTCATCGCTTCTTCTTCGTTTAGATGAGCAAACGTTAATGGGCCTAAGTGATCTCCACCCAAAATAACTCTATCCATTCCGATGTTTTCTTCTTTTGCTAGTCTTTCAACAAACAATTTAAAATCGGCTGGTTTCATTCCTGTATATCCACCATATTGATCAACTTGATTTGCTGTAGCTTCAATTAAGCAATATGAATTAGTTTCTTTTGCTCTTTGTAAACATGCACGTAAAACATATTCGTTAGCTGTACACGCAGAATAAATCCCAACTGCTTCACCATTTTTTTGATAATCAATAATTTGTAATAATGGATGTTTCTGTTCTGACATAAAATTATTCCTCTTCCTTTTTAATGCATTTCATCAATATCAAAAAAAATACTTATAACACTATTTAAAATATCTTTTTGAATCAATATATTATTAAAAACTAATTATTTAGTATAAGGGTAAATTACTACACCCTTAACAACTCTATTAACCTTGCCTGATGGACATGGTGTATCAGGTTTAATTCCCATCTTGATAGATTTTAATAAGGCAATGGTTTGAGCAACGTTAATATATTCCAATCCTAAGAACACATTGTTGTATCTACTACTATTGCTGAACGAAATGAAATAGTCAGCTAGTTTAGCAACTTCTTCATCATAATAAGAAGATACAACTAAAATCTTATTGCCATCTCTTTCAGGTGACATTTCTTTTACGATATCAACATCATATTTTCTTGTATAAGGGTCATCAGATAAATAAATAACTTGTAGAGAACCTGGACATACTACTGATTTAGGCCCATGTCTAAATCCCATGGTTGTATCAAATGTTGTCATAATCTTACCAGCAGTAAGTTCGCAACACTTTAAGGCTGATTCTTGAGAAACACCTTTTAAGCAGTTTGATCCTAAATATACAATTCTTTGGAAATCAAATTCTTTAACTATCTTTTCAATAACAATTTGGTATGCATCTTGATGGAATTTTACAGTGTTATTTACTATCTCGTTTATTACTGGTTCTAATTCATCTAACTTATCAGTTAAGAAAGACAATACTGTCGCAAGATACATATTTGAATATGATGAAGTCATGGCAAATGATTGGTCATGAGTTTCTGGAGTTAAATTAATTGCATAGCAATTATCTTTACCTTCTGCATATTTAGATAAAGCTCCATCATGATTACATGTCACGAATAAATGATATATATTTTCACATACGGTATTAGCAGCTTCAACTGCCGCAACAGATTCAGGAGAATTACCTGATCTACCGAATGAAACTAGTAATGTAGGTTTTGTTCTAGAAATATAAGCTTCAGGACAAGCAACTATATCAGTTGTTCCAAAAGATTTTACTTTAAAATTATTTAATGGTGATAGATAAGGGAAAATAGAATTTCCTACAAATTCAGAAGTACCAGCACCAGTTAAAATAATATCGTAATCTTCTTGAGTAATAACCTTATCAATTAAATCCTTAATTTGCTTAGCTTCTGCTTTAACTTGATTGAACGTCTTAATCCAAGTTTCTGGTTGTTGAAAAATTTCTTTAGATGTCCAATAAGCACCTAGTTCTTTCCATTGATTTTCTGTTTTGTTGAATACCATAAATTTTCTCCTTTGTTGACATAAACCCATCTACTACAAATTATAGAAAATTAATATCACTTTGTGTAGGTGTGTTAAACTGAACTTGTAAATATGCGTATAAACAAATATATTGCTTCTTCAGGACTATGTTCAAGAAGAAAAGCAGAAGAATACATTGAAAAAGGTTTAGTTACTATAAACGGCAAGACCGCAGTTCTTTCATCCATAGTAAATGAAGGTGATGAAGTTTTTCTAGATGGAAAACTAATTGAAAGCAACAATAACGAAATAGTTTTATTATTCAATAAACCAAAAGGTATCACTTGTACAACTGAGCACAAAGTTAAGGAAAACATCATAGATTTTATTAATTATCCTGAACGTATATTCCCAATCGGAAGGCTAGATAAAGACTCGCAAGGTTTAATTCTTCTTACTAACAATGGCGACTTAGTAAATGAGTGTCTTAGAGTAGAAAACGGGCATGAGAAAGAATATGTTGTTCGTGTTGATAAGCCAATCACATCTGATTTTTTATCGAAAATGAAAGATGGTGTTAAGATATACAATCCTGTTACTAATAAGTATGTAGTAACCCTGCCTTGTCAAATAAAACAAATGGGAAAAAACAATTTTAATATCATTCTTAAACAAGGCTATAATAGACAAATTAGACGTATGTGTTTAGCGCTAGGATATCATGTCATCTCTTTAAAAAGGATTAGATTTATGCATCTATGTTTAGATGTTGAAGAAGGACAATATAGACTTCTTAAACAAAACGAAATCGCAAAATTACACAACAACAATGAACAATAAAGCATACTATCATCTACCTGGCTTGTTTGAATTCTACGAATTGTATCGTAGATTTTTACCGCTATTCTTTGAACATCGCGAGTACTTTTATGAATGGTGCGAAATTGGTTCAATATATGGCGCACCTGCTGATTGCTTATGGGGTGGTGGTAGAGTTGGCTTTGGCGATAATACTCCAAAAGAAGTTTATGATTTGATGAATAAATATGGTATTTCATCACGACTAACTTTCAGTAATTCCTTATTGCAAGAAAAACATTTAAACGATTATAAGTGCAACAAGTTATGTGAACTGTTTGAAAAAAGTGATTCAGTAACAAATGGAATAATTATCTATTCGAAACTTCTACTAAATTACATAAAAAATAAATATCCAAATTTCTATTTTGTTTCTTCAACAACGAAAGTCATCTTGGATTTTGATGTTTTGTTAAATGAAATAAGAAACGAGGATTTTAAATATGTCGTTCCAGATTTTCGTTTAAATAAAGATTTTGATAACTTAACCAAACTAAATCAAGACGAAAAGAATAAAGTCGAATTTCTTTGTAACGAATGTTGTAATTTTGGATGCAACGATAGAAAAGCTTGTTATGAAAATGTTAGTCGCAAATGTCTAGGTGAAGATTGTGATGATCATATTTGTTCATCACCAAATTCAAATGAAGGATATCGCTTTTCTAGCGCAATGAATAATCCAGGTTTTATCAGTGTTAAAGATATTGTTAATGTTTATATGCCAATGGGATTTTCTAATTTTAAAATTGAAGGAAGAAGTCTTGGTAGTGCCTTGATTCTAGAATTCATTCTTTACTATATGACCAAACCTGAATATCAATTAAGGGTTAGAGAAGAGATATATTTAGATAATAATTTGGATTTGTTTTAATGAAATGTAAAAATAAAACGCTTTTATAGATTTCCATAAAAGCGTTAATAATTAATCTAATTCTGCTTTACCAGTATACAACTGATAATATCTACCTTTTTGTTTCAACAGTTCTTCGTGATCCCCTCTTTCAACTATTTCGCCATGTTCTAGAACTATTATTGCGTTGGCGTTTCTAACCGTTGATAGTCGATGGGCAATAACAAATGTTGTTCTACCATTCATTAATTCATCCATACCTTTTTCTATCAACTTTTCAGTATGTGTATCAATAGATGAAGTCGCTTCGTCCAAGACCATTACTGGAGGATCAGCAACAGCACAACGCGCTATATTTAATAACTGTCTTTGACCTTGAGACAAATTGGCGCCATTAGCAGTAAGCATCGTTTGATATCCGTGAGGTAATCTCTCAATAAACGAACTAGCATTACATCTTTTTGCAGCAGCGATGCATTCTTCATCAGTAGCGTCTAATCTACCATATCTGATATTGTCCATAATCGTTCCAGAGAACAAATTAGTATCTTGAAGAACGACACCTACTGATCTTCTAAGATCATCTTTTCTAATATCTTTAACAGGAATTCCATCATAAGTAATGTTTCCGTTATCGTCATCAATATCGTAGAATCTATTAATCAAACTTGTAATTGTTGTTTTGCCTGCACCAGTTGAACCAACAAAGGCAATCTTTTGTCCAGGTTTTGCATACAAAGAAATATTCTTTAGTACTAGCTTTTCATCAGTATAGCCAAACGATAGATTGTTGAATCTGATGTCACCCCTAAGTGGAACTAACTCGCCATCAGCTTTCTTCCATGACCAAGATCCAGCACCATTTTTAATTAATGTTGCCTTGCCTTCATCTAATTCGGCTTCCATATCCATAACTTCAAATACTCTTTCGGCTCCAGCTAATGACATCATGATGCCATTAAACTGTTGTGAAATATTTGATATTGGCCCTGCAAATTGTCTAGTGAATAATAAGAATGATGCTAAATCACCAATTCTAATAACACCATTAATGCACATCATGCCACCAACTACGGCAACAATAGCGTATGTTGCATATGATAGTGATGCATTTATTGGCATCAACATTGAAGCATAAGCATTTGATCTAACAGCGTAAATATATAATTGATCTGATATTTTTTCGAAACCTTCAACAGCTTCATCTTCATGATTAAATACTTTAATAACTTTTTGTCCCGCAAACATTTCTTGAGCATAACCATTGATGTTAGATACTTCTCTTTGTAAGCCTGCGAAAGTTTTTCTAGAGCCTTTTGCCAAAATATAAGTAACTATAAAGATAACAATAAGCATCGCAAAAACAATAGCAGTTAATTGTATATTCAAAGTTAACATTAATGAGAAACACCCAACTATGCTTACTATGGTTTCAATTAATGCCGGGAACGCTTGAGCAATCATTGGTCTGATTGTGTCTATATCGTTCGTGTAATAGTTCATCACTTCGCCATGCGTTCTTCCATCAAAGAAACGTAGCGGCAATTTCTCCATTACTCTAAACAAATCAGTACGCATATCATGAAGCACGCCTGTTGAGATAATAGAAATCAATTTATTGAAAGTATAAGATGAAGTAACACCAACAATATAAACAACAGCCAATAATGTCAGCATCCTAATTAAATTTGTTAAATCAGGATTAGTGACACCAATATAAGGAATGATGCAATCATTTAAGATTGGTGTGAATAAATAAGAAGATACAACACCAGCTAAACTTGATAGCAGTGTGAAGAAAACAAATAAAACAAATCTCCACTTATAATGTATGCCGATATATGAAAATGTTCTTTTAGTTGTGCCCCAAACATCGTTAGCACGTGATGTACGAAGTTGCCTATAATTAGTCTTTGCCATAATTATTCGGCTCCTTCCATTTGCGTTGTATACAAGTCATGATATACAACATTTCTTTCCATTAATTCATCATGAGTACCAATATCGGAAATCTTACCATCTTCCATAATGATGATGCGATTTGCTTCTTTAACAGACGCAACTCTTTGTGCAATGATAATCGTAGTCATGCCACTTAATTTTTCTTTAAAAGCTAATTGGATACGATGATCAGTATCGGTATCAACGGCGCTAGTTGAATCATCAAGAATAATTATTTTAGGTTTTCTTAATAAAGCGCGCGCAATGCATAGCCTTTGTTTTTGACCACCAGAAACATTTGTTCCGCCTTGACCCAATTCACGATCGTAGCCGTCTCTATGAGCAACGATAAAATCATGGGCTTGAGCATCTTTACATGCTTCAATTATTTCTTCATCACTAGCGTTAGGATTGCCCCATTTCATGTTTTCTCTAACACTGCCAGAGAAAAGTGTGTTCTTCTGAAGAACCATTGCAATAGCTTCTCTTAATTTATCAAGTTTATATTCCTTGATATCGTGACCACCAATCAACAATTCTCCTTCACTGATATCGTATAATCTTGGAATTAGTTGAACTAAAGAAGTCTTTCCAGCACCAGTAGGTCCTAAGATACCAACAACTTCTCCTGGATTTATTTTTAAATTTATATTTTCAAGAACATCATTTTCTGCATCTTTAGAATATTTAAAAGAAACATTTCTAAATTCAATTGATCCCTCATCAACTTCTAATTCTGAATTTGCATTTATATCGCTGATGCTTGGCTCTTCATCTAATACTTCATTTGCTCTATCAATTGAAGCTTCTGCCATTACAACTTGCATAACAACATTTGAAAGCATCAACAATGAGAATAAGATAGCTTTAACATAAGATAGATAAGCCATAAAGTCACCAGTAGGCATTGATCCACCAATGATAGCCTTTCCACCAATCCAAGCCACAGCAATCATACAGATATACATAGCAAGTTCAAATGCAGGCCTATTCAAGATAACAATATTTTCAGCATGTCTTTGTGCTTTTAATACAGCTTCTGATGATTTATTAAAATCCTCATTTTCGTATTCTTCTCTAACGAAAGTTTTCACAACTCTTATGCCATTAATGTTTTCATCAAGCTTTTCATCAAGATCATCAAACCTCAACATCATCTTTCTAAAACGAGGATGTGAAGTCATTGTAATCAAGTATAAAATCAATCCTAAAATAGGAAGAATAATTGCAAATACAAAAGAGATAGTCGAATTTAGTTTATATGCGTTATATGCACTAAGCGCCAAATTAAATGGTGCACGCATTGCCATTCGAACTATTTGCACATATGCCATTCTCATCATACGCATATCTGTAGTTAAACGCATTACGATAGTTGAGACTGGGAATTTCTCGATATTCGCAAAATCAAATGTTTGAATTTTACGATACATTGCATTTCTAATATTCTTAACAAATTTTGTTGAAGAGATAGATGACAACAAGCCACTTAGAGCACCACACAAGGCTGCAAGCAAAGCCATCGCAACCATGTATACACCCTTCTTTGTGATGTATTCAATATCGCCACCCAATTCATAAATACCGACATCAATAATATCGGCCATTACTAGTGGGATATAAGCATCAAAGAATACTTCGGCAATTGTAAAGATTGGGCCAAGAACTGCGGCCCACCATCCATCTTTAGTGTATTTAAATAATAACTTAAACATAATGTTCCTTTAATACTATATATCAAAAAACGGGATTATCATACCCCGTTCCATCATTTTTACCAATAATGTTTTTCTCTACTCTACCTTACTTATTATTTCTTCTAAAGTGGCATTGTTTTCTGCATATATGCTTGCAGCAAACGCGCCATTAACTAAATCGGCTTTAGATAATACAATCTTTGGATTGTTTCTATCTTCTATTACCATTTCAGATGTCATTATTGATGAACCTAAGTCCACAAATATTATGGCGCCGTCTTCACTGTATACTTCATCAATAGCTTTATTAATCAAATCATATGAAGTTCCATATTCGCCATTTTCTAATCCACCTGCTGCAGCAATTTTGACTTTTTTAGATGTCATCCTAACTAAATCAATAACGCCCTCAGCTAATAATTTAGAATGAGATACAATTACAATTCCAACCATTATAATGACTCCGCAATAACTTCTAACATAAATGTGAATGAAGTTGCACCAGGATCTTGATGCCCTAAACTTCTTTCACCTAAGTAAGATGCTCTACCTTTAGTCGCAATAATTGTCTTTGTGTATTCAACACCCTTTTTAGCAGCATCAACACCTTTTAATAAAGCTACTTTAGCATCTTGTTCTTCACTCATGGAATTATAAGCAGGAATCATAGCATCAAGCATTGTCTTTTCACCTTGTTCTGCTTTGCCACGAACCTTAACACCATCTATAGCAACTTTTAAAATATCTTTGAAATCATTAATATCGATTTCTGATTTATCACCAACTTGTTTTCCAGCATACATAAAAGCCGTTCCATATAACGGACCAGAAGCTCCGCCAACTGTTGAAACTAAAGTCATTCCGGTAGTTTTTAGGATTGTACCGATATCTTTATCTGATATAGATTCTAATTTTTTATCAACCTCAACAAAACCTCTAGCCAAATTAATGCCATGATCGCCATCACCAATTTCATTATCTAACATAGTTAAATAATCTTTTTGTTCATTGATTTTTAGTGAGATATTATGAAGAATCTCAATTACTTTTTTATTGTTTATCACTTTAAAATTCCTTAAGACCAATTGTGTCTGCTTTTTGATCTAATAATTGTTTTGTTTGTTCATCTAACTTTAATAATGTTAATGATAAGCCAGCCATCTCTAGTGATGTCATGTAATTTCCGATATATGTTCTATATACGTTAACACCTTTTTCTTTTAGCACATCAGCAACGCGATTATTTACGATACATAATTCCATATATGGAGTTGCGCCTGAGCCATTTACCATTACTGCAACTTCGCCATTTGTAAAATCGTAATCTTCCAAAATCTTTGTCACTAGTTCATCAGCAATTTCGTTTGCTGTTTTGATTTCTTGCTTATAAACACCTGGTTCACCATGGATTCCAATTCCCATTTCCATTTGATTATCTTCAATTACAAATCCTGGCACACCAGCTGCTGGTACTGTACATGGAGATAAAGCAACACCCATTGTTCTAACATTTGCTATTACTTTTTCTGCTATTGCTTTTACTTCTTGTAAGCTTGTGCCTTGTTCTGCTAAAGCACCTGCAATCTTATGAACAAAAACAGTTCCAGCAACACCACGTCTACCAACAGTATATAAACTATTTTGAACAGCAACATCATCTGCTACAACAACCTTTTCTACTTCGATGCCATCCATCTCGGCCATTTCCATAGCCATTTCGAAATTCATAATATCGCCTGTGTAATTCTTGATAATTAATAAAACACCTTTATTTGCATTAACAGCTTTAATTGCTTCATATACTTTGTCTGGTGTAGGAGAAGTAAATACTTTACCACATACTGCAGCATCCAACATTCCTTCGCCAACATATCCAGCATGAGCAGGTTCGTGACCTGAGCCACCACCAGACACCAAAGCGACTTTATCTACTTTCTTTGTTTTTCTAACAACAACATCGCCACAATCAAGCTTATCTAATTTGTCTGGGTAAGCTTTAATCATTCCTGATATCATTTCATCTTCAACATTGTTTGCATCATTAATAAACTTTTTCATCTTTTCTCCTTTCACCATAAACTAATTGGTTTTTTGTACTAACAAGCATTTTAAATATACTTTATTAAATCTAAGAATGATGTTCCATTGTCAGGTGCTTCGACGTCAAAATAATCACAAACAGACGCACCAACATCAGATAGACTCTTTCTTAAACCGATGTTAACACCTTTTATGTCTTTGTGCTTAATAAGTAGTGGAACGCATTCTCTTGTGTGGCGACTTGAACCAATCTTTGGATCATTTCCATGATCTGCCATTACTACTAAGACATCATCATCTCTTAATTCAGCAAGGATTTTTTCAAATCCTTTATCAGCAATTTCTAGAATGTGCTTATATTCTTTTGTCGATTGTGAGTGACCTGCAAGATCTGTCTCTTGAACATTTGTGCATATGAATCCTTCATCAATTTTTTGCATAGCTTCATATGTTAATTCCATACATTCTGATGTAGGAACACAAGAAATAGATTCGCCATTATCATTAGCAACGATATCAGCAACCTTTCCAATTAAGATGCAAGGGATATTATTTCTTGTAAGGATTGTTGGCGCTTGGACATTTTTGTTTACACCATAACCTAAGTGACGACATTCATATCCTTGTTCATAAGATTTAGATTTAGCTGAAGCAATACCTATAAATTTGCCTTCTCTTATTTCTTCGGCATTCCACAAATCCTGCATATTGTTTCCTGTTCCACCAAATACGATTACTCTGCCTACAGTAACAACTTCTCTTACACATTCCGCAATTTCTAGTTCTTTTTCAAAAGGACAATAATCTAATGGAGCAGTGACGTTGTAGCACATACCTAAATCTGCTTCCAAATTATCAGCTACGGTTACATAATCTTCAGCAACAACATATCTTAAACCTTGCTTTTCAACATATTCTACTTTGTAACCATTTTCTTTTAAATGATTATAAACAACATCTACTTTTGTTTGAAACGGCTGAACATCAGGCTTTTTAGGAAGTGTTCCCATAATTTCCTGATGCCCCATAAATGTATCAGCACCATAATGCATTAATTCTGATTTGCCATAATTAGCCTCAGGACTATATTTCATCAAATTTGATTCTTTACCATAAGCGTTCATTAAACCCAGCTTCTCTAGGTTTGGCAATTTCAAATCAGGATAGTCTTCTAAAATGCTTCTTAGAGTTCCAGCTGTTTCGTCGCCTGGTCTAGCAATAGAGGCGTCGTTCATTGCGCCCATGCCAAAACCATCTAATACAACTACAATAAACCTTCTCTTCATCTATTCACCTTTGACAGCTTTAATGCTTTCATCTAATATTTTCAAAACGGTTTCTGCGCTAGCACGATTAGGATTTACTCTAATCATTGTGTCTATGTATACTGGATTAATTTTTAAGAATGTTCCAGATGCTTTATAGAACAAAGGAGCAATTTCATATTTTGATTCGGAACCTACTGGGTTAGGTAATGCTCCTCGTTTTCCAGCTTCGATAATAACTTGCTTTGCGATAGGTTCTTCAAGTTCGAACATAATAACTTTTGATTGTGCGTTAGCAATGAATGCATCTTTTATTCCTTTTATGTTCTTAGATAACTCAAGAACTTTTTCAGCTTCTCTTGCTCCAATCGCAAGCATCACTGGTGAATATACCAATCCTCTAATAACATCTAGAGCTTCATGTCCTTGGACTTGGCAACCTCCAGAATAATGCATCTTCTTTATCTTGGCGATAATATCTTTTTTACCAACTATACAACCAATGCCTTCAGGACCTTGAAGTTTAAAACATGAGAAGCACGTCAGATCAGCCCCCAATTCATATCCAACTTTATCGACTTTCATAACTACGTAATTGTCATCAACTAGAATAGGAACATCAATTGATTCTTTTATTGTTTTGATTACTTCACTGATTTCATAACTATCATCTGGCTTTTGTCTTGAGTATTGAATTAGTGCGCCTTCGATATCAGGATTTTCAGCAATGACTTTTTTTAATTCGTTAATATCATTAAAATTTGCTACTACAGTTTTTAAACCGAACATTCCAATGCTCGTTTGTGTTGTTGAATATGCGGGAGCATCGTGAATCAATAATTTTGAACCAGCTTTTATCATGCCTGCAAGCCCATATCTAATTGCTCCTGTGCCACTACCTCTAACGAGTATGGCATCTTCAGCATCAAAAAATTCGGCGATGACTTTTTCAACTTTTGCTGTATAGATAGGTTTGTTTTCTAGTTTGTTAACACCTAAGTCGCCTCTTGATAATAATTCGCTACCTGTAAAGTGATGTAACAAGCATTCAACCATTTTGAATTGTTTCTCTTGAGCTTGTTCTATCGTAATGCTTTTTAATGGGTATACTTTCATTTTTGATATCCCTCCATAAAATAATTATCTAAATTTAAGAAGTATCTTTCGATTAATTCATCATGAACGTCTTCAATTAAACTAGCACACTTTAATAATTTTTCTATTTTTTCTTTTTTCGATTCGCACATTAACAATGTTGTCATACCTAAACCTTTTTGAGGAATTGCAAGAGCAGTAGCTTCGGCAATGTTTGCTACTCTCACATATCCTTTATTGGCTGCTTCCTGAATGGCTTTAGTTCTTTCGTCAAAATGTCCAAATAAAGAGTCACCAAATCCATTGATATCAATAGGACCTTCACTAACTATGAACACATCACACTCGCTTAATGTGTTTTTTAAATAATTGGTTAATGTTTTTCTTTCAGTGTGGCATTCCATCACTTCAATAACTTTAGAATCTATACCATCATATTTTTTATCTGAATATACTAAGCCTATTTCATTACCTTGTTTAATACCTGTTGATACTTCAATTGCTTTTAATAGTATTTGTCTATCTCTTGCCATAAAACCAATTGAGTTACCAGCAACAATTCCATCAGTATTCTTTTTAATGTTTTGAACACGGTCTTCTTCTATTTTTTTAGAAATGAATCCTAAAATATTAACGCAAATTGCAGGAGCTAATACTGATCCACCACCATCATTTCCTATGCCTAAATCATTGATTCCCGCAAAAACATTGATTGCTGTTCCGCTTGATGATCCAGACATATAATTACCACTAATAGGATTAATTAATTCTGTATCAACAGCTCTTCCTGCAAGTTGTGATTTTTTATCAATTGTGTGTAATGAAAAACCGTAAGATTCTAACTTATGCATTAAAGTATTAGGGATTGATGACACATTTTTAATTCCTACTAAATAGTTATCGGGGTTCGCATCGAATACTTCAATAACAGATTTATACGGATTTAATAGTGCTGTCTTATGTTGCTTTTCGTAATTGCCTTTCATCTTATTTTTCTCTTTGGCCTAAGCCATTATAGATACCTAGTAATTCAACGTTATCTCTACTTATTCCTTTAACAACTGCAACGTGTGATCTAGTTGTAAAGACTTGTGTACGATAACACATTATTACCGGTTCATTCACATCATAATTTTGGTCTAATTCATAGTGATAATCAATTGATTCTGTGCTTGGAGCGCATACTTTTGCCTTCTTTAAATCATAACCAACCAATGCGTTTTCCATATGTGATCTACGATAATGACCACCACCATAAATATAAGCGTGTTTATCAAAATTATGAGACACTTCTGATAGATATAGATAAGCTACTTTTTCGATTTGCTTTGTATCCTTATGAAGTGGAGTGGTACCAGATAAACCGTGTCCTGGTTCACCATGAGTTCCACCTATTTGTTTTATAAGTGGTATAGAATTTACGCAAGTGCAACTAGGCATATTTATCATTAAATCTTTGTAACCTAATTCTTCCATAACAGCCTTGGCTCTATTCATTGCGTTAATGTTTTTTGTTGGTTGTATTTTTTTGTCTTGTCCATCATATAGCAAGGCAGGGAATACTGTTAAGCCACCAACTTTAACGTTATCCAACTTTTCAATTTCTTTAACAAGACACTTTAAATGACTACTAGAAAAGCCTCCTATTTGGCCAGAATATAAATCAGAATCTTCATCTGTTATTCTTATGCACAATTTTTGAACGATACCTGACTTCTTAGCCTCTTCATTAATATCCAAGATTTTCTGCATCGAATATACTGTTATATATTCTGGTTTTGCTTCTAATGTGTCTTTTATTAGATTACGTGGAATTTGAACCAAATGGCCGACATGACCAAGTTTACATCCATTATTTTTCATTGTCATAGCTTCATCAAAATCAACAGCAACACATCCCGCAAAGCCCAGCTCATCAAGACCTTTTGCTATTAAAGGATTTCTACCGATTTGCTTCAACATATAAAATAATTTAATGTCATATTTCTTAGCTTCTTCTAACATCGCCTTGCCGTTATCCAAAAAAGCATCGTAATCTAGTACATAAGTATTTGGCATCAACAAGCCTTGTTTATACAACGATAAACTAGCTTCTATTAACTTTGGATTATTTTCTAATAGTCTTTCAACAAACATAAATTACCACCTATCGTTATTAAATATTCTTGCTGGATTATCTACTAATAATTTCTTTATGTTTTCTTGAGAACATCCATATTCCTTCAACATTGGTACAACTCTTCCTAAAACAGCAGTGTAACCAAATTTGCCGTATGTTGTGAAATAAGTTCTTCTAGAAATATCGTTACTAAGCATTACGTGATCACCATATCCGGCTTCAATTATTTTAATTATATTTTTAGCTCTAGTTTCATCTAATTGATATGATACTTTGCCACATGTATCAAAGCCAATATTTACACCATACTTTAATATATTTAAGTGATAATCAGTATCGTCAATCAAATCTTGATGACCAATTACAATCTTATCTGGTGTAACACCATTATTAATTAATGTTTCAATAGTTTCTATCGCAGTAAATTTGCCTGTGTGCGTAGTTACTGCTGCACCAGTTTTAGTATGTGCAATAGCACTAGCAATTAATACTTTCTTTTCTTGACCAACAAAAGAATCTTTACTACTTGCGATTTCACCAATGACACCAGCTTTAATATCTGTTCCATCGATACCTTCAGTTAAATCTTTTACCATTACATCAGCAATTTCTTCTGCTGTTGCATTTGTTAACCAATCAGGATGATATTCTGATAAATAGAATCCTGTTGCTGCTACTATATTTAATTTAGTTATTTCACTAATTTCTTTCAATTTTTTAACATCACGATACATATCGTTTGTTGTAACTTCTATTGCGGATTGAGCTCCTAAATCCATCATCTTTTTTATTTCAGGTACTACTTCTTCAATTGTCTCAATCTTAGATTCGTCATCTTTTCTTACTATACTTAAATCAACAATAAAATGTTCATGGCACATTGTTACGCCAAGATCTTCTTTTTTAATATCTCCATATACACTACGAATCATAACTTACCTCCAATGTAAGAACCGCCCTAGTTAAGGGCGGTTCTTTAATTAAATGTCTATTCAGGTTTTCCTTCTGCTCTATCAACTAAAGCTTGTACAACTGCAGGTACAACAACATCTGTATGTTCTTTAACATAACCAAATGCTTTATGTTTTCCAGCATAAACCATATGACGTATTTCTTTTGGTGTTGGACATTTACCTTGTCTAGATACTACTAAGCAATTTGAATATCCAAGAACCATAATAGCAGTAGCTAAGCTGCCTCCGCCACCTGTTTGACAACTTCCAAGATAGAAGTCAGTCTCACCATTTTTAACTCTTCTAGCAGCAATCATATCTGACACTGAAAGAGCTTCTGCTTGACCAGCAAAATTTTTCTCAATAATTTGTTTAGTTTGAGTAGCTGATAAGCCACAACATTCAATTTTTAACATATACTAACTCCTTATGCAGCTAAAGTAACGAAACCAAGAAGGATCATTAAGTTGTATAAGATGCCTACTGTAACAGCAGCAATTGGACCAACAGCTGTCTTTGGAAGACGTTGACCAGTTACTTCGTTGATTGTGTAGAAACCACCAACGATACATAGACCTACAGCGCCCCAAGTAGCGTTTGCAGCCATGAATGAACCGATTAATAATGCTAATCCGATACAAGAAATCATTGCATCACGGATATGATCACCAGATTGTGATAAGCCTGGGAATTTAGCTAATAGTTTACCTAATAAACCTAAGATTTGGATTTCAATGAATTCAACAACGAAACCAACGATTGGTGCTAAGAACCATAGATTTGTTCCAGTAAAGAATGAACCTGCAAGCATAACAGCAGTTAGACCTACGGCTTGGTAAACACCTGTTGCTAATGAAGTTGAAACGATAAGTGGAATGAACGCAATAATTACACCAATCATAGCAACCTTGAATACTGACATATTACCTGCAAGAACTGCAGCTGATAATGTAGCTGGTTGATAAGCTTGTGATAATGTTGCAATACCTAGAGCGTTTAAAGCACCTTGGATACATAAGTATAACCAATTTGATTTAATTCTTTCAGCATTCTTTTCAAATAAGTTTTCTTCTTCAGCAGAAGTTTCAATAGCTTCTTCTTTCTTTCCAGAAACAGCATATACTACTAAGCAGATCATACCTGCTAACATAGCGAATGTGTATGGATATAGAGCTACTGAGAAGTTTGTGAATTGGATAGAACCAACAATTGTACATAAGATATATACAGCAGCTTGGATAGCACCAGTGATAATACCTCTCTTAGCATTGTATTGACCAGCAACAGCAACAGCTGGATACATACAGAATACTGGTAGAGCTGGTGTAGAGATGTTAGTTAAATCGTTTAAGAAGTTGTATGGTAAAGCAGTAAATGCAGCGTTGATACCTTCAGTACCCCAGAAACATATAGCACCCCATGCAGCACCTAAACCAATAGCAACCCACTTATTAGGAGCCCAAGCACCTAAACAGTCTGTAGCAATTAATGTCAAGTGACAAGCAATTAAGCCATAACCTAACCATTGTGAGAATCCTGCAAGAACCCAACCGAATCCCATACCAGTTACTACAACTGCGAATTCTGTACGGCTCATACGACCTTCCATTAATTCTGGGAATACAGGTCTAGCACCATCATTGAAGTTAGAGATACATTTGTGAGAAAGCAATGCTGCCCAAGCACAAATAGCAATCAAGATGATAGCTCTGCCAATTGCAGGGAACGTAAATTCAATCATGATATATTTTTCCTCCTTATTTACGTTTTAGATTACAGATTTATTTGTTCCAATTATTTTCCCCCTTAAATCTTGCAATCAAATTATTAATATGAAGTAAAGCATAATCCTTTTCTACTTGGTTCAAAGGATTTTGCGTAACTTCTACTAACCTGTTTAAAATTTCTAAACTCTGCTCATAAGTGTCTAACCTCATAAGTTCGTTCTTAACAACATCAGGTAAAGCCTCAACTTCTTCTTTAGTTACATTTCTAGAATATGCTGCACAGATGTGCGCAATAAACGTATCTGCGTTTTCTTCTTGTAACTCTACGCCATATTCGTCTTTAAACATTTTGATGATTGCATTTACATCTTCAACTGCTTTATCATCAATCATTCCGCCTTCTTTATAAAGCTCTAATCTCTCTGTAAAATCCATTATTTCTTCTTTCCTGTTCTATTATCTTTTTTTACGGGCGTTTCTACATATTCCACGTAAGTAAAACCAAACGTGTGATATAGCAAATATCCGCACACCTTATCTGCAACCTGTGCTAAAGCAAAGACTACTGCCAACATACCCAATACGATAAGCATAGTTACACCATCCAAATCCTTCATCAACTTTACTAGAGGATACATTGTTGCGATAGATACAGCCAAAACGAATAGATAGCGTATATATTTAAGACGCTTCTTCGTTTTATCATCCATCATCATTTTTTTGTTGCAATGTGGACAACTTACACCCTTATATATTTGCTTAAGAGTAAGGTCGTATTCTTTGCCACATCTCGGACATTTTACGCTATTTTTATTCATATTTATCAATACAGTGTTAACCATATTATATTATTAAAACGCTTTCATAACAAACTTGAGATACTATTTTGGGAATAACTAATCCAAGATTCAATGGTAGTGTATATGATGATTACTTGTATAGAAGAGGTTGCAGTCAAACTTACTAATGGTAATTTAATTGTACAATTCTCTTGAGATATTATGTACAATATTGTACACTATAGTCATGAAATACAACATAATAAAAGACATAGAATTTATTAAAGAATACCTTTCTTTATCTGACACTCAACTATCTAAACAATTAAATAAACCTCGTTCTACTTTTAATTATTGGAAACATAACGAAGATAGCATCTCTAACAACTCGTTGTCAGTTGTTTATGAGTATGCATATAAAAACAACATATTTTTTAACAAGATCAAGGGACAAATTTATAAGGATTTAGAAAACGATAATAAAAAAATACTATTTCACGGAGCAAAAAACAAAATAGTTACAAATCTTGATATATCATATTCAAAAACAAACAATGATTTTGGCAAGGGCTTTTATTTAGGAGAAAGTTTATATCAATCAGCAACATTTGTTGCAGGCTATCCAAATAGTAACGTCTATGTATGCGAGTACAAAGTAAATCCTAAACTAAATGTTATTAAGTTTGACGTTACAGAAGAATGGATGCTGGCGATTGCGTTTTATCGTAATAGGATTCCTAATTTCGCAAACAGTAAAAAGATTTTATCAATAATAAATAAAGTCGATAGTGCTGACATTATCGTCGCTCCTATCGCAGATAATAATATGTATCTAATCATTGAAAATTTTATTGATGGAATAATTACTGACAAACAATGTTTGAGTGCTTTGGGTGCTACCAACCTTGGCAAGCAATATGTTTTTAAAACGAATAAAGCATTAAAATCTTTATCCATTCTAGAACAATGTTATTTATGCGAAAGCGAAAAAGCAGATTATCTTATAGAAAAGAAAGCTAACGACGAAATTGGTTCACAGAAAACAAAAATGGCCCAAAGAGAATTCGCAGGTATAGGCAAGTACATCGAGGAACTTCTTAAATGAGACAATTTGATAGTAAAGGGTTAGAACTTGCAAAAGAGCAAGGAAGATTATTTGCACAATCGATTACATCATTTAATGGCTCAAGTTCTTCTTTTGCAAAAGCTTTTATGAATTCATATTCATGTGAAATAATAGACAGAAATTTTATTTTTAATATTGACGATATATTATTTGAACTCAACAATAAAAAACTAGTAAATATTGGGAAAAACAAAATTCATTATGATGTAATGTATTGGATTGGTTACATATATAGATGCTGGTCATATGTATATGAAGAAACAAGTAGAAATATATACAAAAATATTAATTGCGAAGATTTGGCTAAACTTTATGAACCATATCATTCCATAGATCCGTTAAACGCTATCGAAAGAATTAGAGACGCGAAAAACATTCGTTCAAAATTGAGCCAAAAAGACTTATACAAAAAGATGTTTTTCTAAAGAAATGTCGCGATGCCAATCACTTATCACAATAAAAAACTGCAACATTCTACTTGCTAGTACGCTTTGTTGCAGCTTCTTGTTGCTATGAATGATGATTCGATTCTATTTAATTGCTTTAGAAATAAAGCCGCCATTTGCCATAAGTTTTTCTCTAGCGGTTTTATTATCAACGTTAAGTAATATCATGACGATTGCTTCTTTAACGTTATTGTTTGTTGTTTGTTTCAACGTTGCGTCGGCAACCTCACGACTACAATCAGTTGCAGACATAACAATGTGTCTGCATCTTTCAATAAGCTTTTCATTTGTTGGCGTCATATCAACCATCAAGTTTTTGTATACTTTTCCCATGCCAACCATCGTTGCTGTTGAAAGCATATTAATAATTATTTTTTGGCAAGTCCCAGATTTTAATCTTGTTGATCCTGTTAAGATTTCTGGTCCAGCAGAGCATTCAATTGGATAATCTACAACCGCCCCTAGTTCAGTGTTGATATTGCAACATACACAAGCTGTTTTTGCGTTTAGTGATTTTGCATATTCCACTCCACCGATTGCATAAGGAGTTCGACCACTTGCTGCAACTGCTATAAGCATATCTTTACTTGAAAATTTGTTGTCCTTCAAATCTTGAACGCACAAATCCTTTCTATCTTCGGCACCTTCTACAGCTTTAAATACGGCGTTATTCCCTCCAGCAATCAGGCCCAAGAATTCATTAGTACAACCAAAGGTTGGGCCACATTCTACAGCATCTATAATTCCTGTTCTGCCAGAAGTACCAGCACCAACGTAAACTATTCTTCCACCGTTCTTTAATGTTTCTACCATCGCCGGTATTGTCGCAGCAATTTGTGGAAGAGCTTGTTTAACACCTGCAACAACATTTAAGTCTTCTTCATTCATAATACTAACAATCTCGAGAGCTGATAGTTCGTCTAAATGAAGTGTTTTTTGATTTCTTTGTTCTGTTCCTAAATTTTTAATATTTACCATTTTTCTCCTTCTTATTAATCAATTTCTGGAAGATGTCCTTGTGTAGCATTATCTTTGTGATGAATAGTTGCCGGATTTCCTATTACAACGCTATGATCTGGTACATCAAAATTTACAAAAGTGTTTGGAGCAATTAATACGTCATTACCAATATGAATATTGCCCACAACTGTTGAGTTGGTTCTTATGACTACACGATCGCCAAAAGTCGGAACACCCTTTCTCTTGCCACGAATATCTCTACCTACAGTAACGTTATGGGTTACAAAAAATTGACTTCCATAGTGTGCTTTCCCATTTAAAACAATCGTTCCCCAATGGCCTATAATAAAGCCTTTGCCAATACTCGTATTATTCTCAAAATTGATACCTGTTTTATATTCTAATTTTTTAAGTTTTCTTTCATAATACTTCTTCCATATTGTGTTTTGGTTTGCTTGAAATTTTCGATAAGTTTCTGTTACTTTCCATTCATAACCCTTGAGATATGATTTGGGCATTTCAGTTTTGTTTTTGAAAGCACATAAATAACGATAGTCGTAATCTATCATCTCTTTATATTGCTTTATATTTGGTAATAATCTCATATTGCCTTTCTATAATTACGAATTGTGCGAATAATTTCTAATCCATTTCTTTCATAATATCTTTTCCCAGGTTCATCTGTTGTCATGAAAAACATTCTATTAATGCCGCGTTCATGCATACATTCAAAACTATAGTTCAAAAGAACTGAACCGATGCCATCGTTTCTTTTACTTTCAGCAACGCCAATTGGACCAAAGCGTTCCAAGTTTCCATCAATTGCACTCATTGAAAAACCACATATCTTATCATTCTCATCTAGAACCATAATAATTAATTCTTCCGCAAGATTATTACGCATTGCTAATAAGGCGTTGCGTTTCCACCCGCCACCGAATTCATTTTTCAAAAACTCAAGCATTTCTAAACATCTATTGTAATTGAAACGCGTAAATTTATATCCCTTATTCTCTAATTCAATTTTCTTTTGTCTTATTTTTTCGCTCAAATTAAAATCTGTTAAATCCATTCCCATAGAGTAATGAAGTTCTTTAGCATCATAGCCCATTTCCTTAAAAAACGATTCTGCTTCAGGGTAATGAACCTCGTCAACACCACCGAAGAAATAACTTGGTGAATACATTGCAAGTGTAATTTCTTTTGTGCCTTTTTCTTTCAATGCTTCTTCTGCTTTTAAATAAAGGGTTTTTCCTATTGATTGTCTACGATATTCTGGATCAACAAACATTACATTAATCCATCCACGGTCAGGTTCTAGACCTCTTTCTAAATACGGAAACTTCCTTTTGGTAGCCATAATGAAACCGACAACCTTTTCATTATCTAGCGATAACCAACATAAATTAGAATCAAAGTTATCATCAAATATTGCTTTTTGTCTAAAAATATCAATTGTGATTTGGTCAAAATACAAACATTTATTCCATAACTCTATTACTTCGTTTTCATAATTTTGATTGTAATTTATATATTTCATTCTTTTCTCCTTCAAAACAGGAAGAGGCTATAGCCTCTTCCTAGATTCTTTATTCTTCTGGATCGTCAAATCCTAATATCATACATACAACAAATCCTGCTACATATGATGTCAATAAACCAACCAAGTATTTTAATGGAGCATTAGTAATTAACGCTAATTGAATACCTGATAATTCAGGAATTAAAGCAGCAACTTTCATAATAGCCATTACACTACCACCGATAGCACCACCGATACAAGAAGCAATGAATGGTTTGCCTAAAGGAATAGTAACACCCCACATCAATGGTTCTCCAATACCTAAGATGCCAGCAGGTAAAGCGTTAATTGTAGTTCTCTTTAATTTTTTATTTTTAGTTTTTAATAAAACATATAGAGAAGCGCCAACTTGACCAGCACCAGCCATACAAGTAACTGGTAATAAGTAAGTTACACCAAAATCAGCAATTAATTGTGCGTTGACAGCTATTAAGCCATGATGCATACCTGTAGCAACTAGTGGTAAGTAAACTAAAGTAGCTAAACCAGCTAGAGCAGGAACATTATAGATAATGTAAGTTACAAAATTACCAACTGCTTCTGAAACAAAACCACAAACTGGTTGAAGAATTAATAATCCGGCAAATGTCATCACAAAAATAGTAACAAGTGGAGTAACGAATGTATCTAAAGCATCAGGCATATGCTTTCTAATTACTTTTTCAAGCATAGCACCGACAATAGCAACTGCTAATACAGAAATAACGCCGCCTCTACCGGCAACGAATGTTACGCCTAGCATTTGGATACCGTCGATTGCGCCAGCACCTAAGATATATGCTAATACGGCGCCAATAACAGCAGAACCACCAAATTCTCTAGCTGCATTGTAACCAACGATAATCTTCATAATATCGAAGATAGAAGCAGCAACAGCACCTAAAATATGTCCCATAGATGAAGCGTAGAAATCAGGAGCGAACACTGCAGAGAATTCATAAATGGCTAGTAACAAACCACATCCCATAAACGCTGGAATTAATGGCACAAAAATATTAGCAATTCTCTTTAAGAATAATTTAAATGGCGTAGCATTTTTCTTCTTAGCTTCTGCTTTTCTAACAGATGCTTCATCAACCTCTAAAGATCTTACACCAGTTAAATCAGACATTTCGCCTGATAATTTTTTAGACTTACCTGGACCTACAACAACTTGTACAGATTCATCTTCACAAGATACGCCTAATACTCCCTCAACGGCTTTTAGGCCTTCTGCATCACACTTATTAACATCTTTAACAATTAGACGAATACGTGTCATACAGTTTTCGATAGACTTCAAATTTTCTTTTCCACCAAGTTTTTCTACTAATAACTCAGCGATTTCACGATTACTCATTTTTTCCCCTTTCTAGGCATTATCTACACAATTTTGAATGTGTAAAGCAAGGTAAAGCAATTCATTATTTGAAAGCTTATAATTGTAGTTATTTTTCAAATATTTAGATACTTCATCTGCACAACATCTCGCCTTAACCAAAGAACTGTCAAGACTAAATATTGGTGTATGCAATGGATTGGTATCATTGTTGAACATTCTAAGACTTAAAAAATGTAGGTGTGTAATTAATCTTGCGTAAGCAAGTGAATTTTCATCAAGTTCGATATCGAAGTAGTTGGATATTATTTCTACAATTTCAGAAACAACAGAAATTAGGAAGGAATGGTTGCTATTATCTGAATTCATGGTGACATTCATAATATGCATGGCAATTAAGCCTGATTCATTATCATCAAAGTTTGTGCCCAATTCTTTATTAGCTATCTCTACTGCCTTGCTTGCGACCAAGAATTCTTTTTTATAAAGAATCTTTATTTCTGTCTTCATTGGGCAAGGAACAACGATTCCTTTTTCAAATCTTTCTTTCGCAAAGAATAAGTGATCAGCCAAAGTAATATACATAAAGTCAGGCATCTTTTGATCTAATGTTTTGTTTGCATATTCAATGATTTTGTCTACAACATAATAATATTTTTCATTTATCTTCTTTACTGATTCTGTCATTTTTTTGATGAAAACATTATCAGTGCTTTCAAATATCTTTTCAATATTATCGTTGTTGATTAAATCACCTGGTTTTTTAGAAAAGCCAATACCATTGCCCATACATATTTTTTGTTTACCATTGTCGTCAACAAGTACTGTACTATTGTTTAGTATTTTAACAATTTTTAACTGCATCATCGATTGATGACCACATTCCCAGCCTCTACAAAATCAACCAAATCGTCTAAAAGAGAAGTGTCATTGTTTTCAACCAAAACAACAATTACATCACTATTTAAACCGTTTTGTTTAATTAACTCGTGGTCTACCTCCATAAGTTTTTGGCCAACTTTCACAGATTCACCTTCATCTACGAAAACAGTAAAAGGCGAACCCTTAAGAGCACATGTATCAAGGCCGACATGAACCATGATGTTAACATCTTCTGATTCAATTAATATCGCATGTTTTGTTTCAGCAACATAACTGATCTTACCTTCCACTGGCGAAAGAATATCTTTGTCATCTGTTTCCACATAAAAACCAACACCCATCATGTACTGCGAAAATACTTTGTCTTTTGCGTACTTTAAGTCTTTTACTGTTCCTTTACACGGAGAATTAATTACCATACTTTTTTTACCATGTAGCTTTTAGCCTTCCTTTCATCGCGTGACCTTGCTTTTAAAAGGAAACAAAAAGCAAGAATCATTGTAATTCTTGCCTCTTAAATACACTAAAAGTAACACATTACAAAATCAGTTTAGCATTTTCTTTGCCAAATGTAAACGCAACCATTTATCTTGATTGATCAAAATTGCAATATACCATCAGCAGTTTAATTATTATGATACACAACCAACTATATGCTTTTTAGATTTGTATTATCATTATCACTATTTGTGGAACGCGTTAGATTAGGCCCCATTCCTTATACAGGTATGTAATGTTTTTAACTTCATTGACGCTATCTTTTTCACCAATTACAGGACTAACCAATAATCCTTTGTTTAGACAATCTTGAATATGTTTTGCTTCATATACAAATTCATTTCCTTCATCTTTAAATTCGCATTTATTTCCATCATTTTCTTCAACTAATACATGGTGAGAGCGCCAAAATTCATCAATTGTTATCTTTCCGTTCGTACCGGTAATAACACAAGTGTTGTCTAAATCTTTGCTCATATCTATTATTGAATTTACTTTTATATCTCCTAAATCAAAACAAAAATCACAAATTAAATCAGATTTACTTGATGGTACATAACTGCCGTTGATATTGGTTATATCTTCATTAAACAAGTAATGTAAGTAATGGAAAACATAGGAAGCAGAACCGATATAAGCTCCACCACCTTGCGAGATATCATACATCCAATGTCCTTCAGGAAAAGGTTTCTTAATTCCTTGTTTTGTTGTAATACTACTTACCTTGCCTATCTTAGCTATGTTTTCTTTCACAAAAGCAGTTGATGGTACGAAAAGATTTTTAACACCCTCAAATAAGAAACAATTGTTCTTTCTTGCGATTTCATAAAGTTCTTTCGCTTGATCTGCTGTTATGGTAAATGGTTTTTCTAATACAACATTCTTCTTATGATTTAAAGCGTCTTTAGCACAAGCATAGTGAAGATTATTAATCACAGGAATATAGACGATATCCACATCGTTATCTTCATATACTTCTTCGTATGAACCATAATATTTGTCTATTGAATTTTCGTTCGCAAATTGTTTTGCTTTTTCAATGTTTCTAGAACCAATACAAATTACTTCATCTCCTGCTTTTCTTAAGCCATCGATGAAGCGCTTTGTGATGCTTGCGGTTGATACTATTCCATATTTGTACATTACGTTTTAATTATAACTTTTTAAAGAAACAGGCTGACCAAAAATTCATATCTAGTATATCTTCGTAGAAATGAATTATTCTTTCATGATCCTTGGTTGAAGTTACAAGTTTTATATAATCACATTTGTTTTTTATATCTTCATTCATTTTGGTAAAGAGTGTTCTGCCAATGCCCTTGCTTCTATATCTTTTTTCAACATATAATTCGTCTACATAACATACTTTGCTTTTCTTTGGAATTGTTGGAAATTCTTTATTTTCAACATAAAAACTGCACAAAAGATAAGCTACAATTCTTTGCCTTGAATTGAATGCAACATAAATATCTTTCCCCACAAAGTCTTCCTTAGTATTAGTGACAATGCCATAAGATATTGCTTCTTTTCTCCACTTATCAGAAAGATCAATTAGTTCTTTCATGATGGAATTTGTAATCTCAATCTTTTCAACTTTATACATAGATTAACCTACTAATAATTAGACTATACTACTCATTCGAAATTATCGCTACATAATAAAGGCATAAGACGCTGTAGACACATTCTTTTTGATAGAATATGTATGGAACAACTACAAATAACGATACTATTATTACTACACGAGGAGGCTTTGAAATGATTAAGTTTTTAACAGATAAAATTAAACCCTTTGATTTGGAACTGATTGATGGAGACTCTTCGGAGCGCGTTCACAACGATAGGACAATTACCATTTTTGTTGAAGGACAAATTGGAGAAGTTGGCGACACATATATTGATGGTGTAAAAGTATCGAAATCAACGTTCTTTAGAGGCGACCAAGATTATAAATTATCCATAAGCGCTGGAGAAGTAATGAAAGAGTTCGATAAGGAATACGTCGTTGAACTTAAGGACTATAAGGAAATTGATGGAACATTAGTACCTGATACAAAGTTTGTTATTAGAACAATTAAGAAAAGGGTACAAGATCCTAAATATAAAGATGATGACGAAAAAGCCTTGATAGCTGCTAGAGAATCTTTTGTCTTATTGAAAAATAAAGATAATATACTACCTCTAAGAAAAGATGAAGTACTAAATATATTCGGTGACGTTGATTCATTTAGAATTACTAGTTTTGGTTCACCTAAAATCAATCCAAGATGGTGTCCAAGTTTTGTTGATGCAATTTATGACTATAGTGAATTTACACTAAATGAAGAAATACACAATATTTATAAAGAAGATAGAAATGCAATAGTTGATAAAGAAACACTAATTAAAACAAAAGATAAAAGTGATATAGGCATTATTTATATCACAAGAAGATCAGGAGAAAACATTGATAATAGGCCTATTAAAGGCGAATACTATTTATCAGACAATGAGAGACAACTTATCAAAAATGTAAGTGAAGTATATGATAAGACAGTTTTAATATTAAATTGCGGTTATCCAACAGAGATGGGATTCATTGATGAATATGATATCGATTCTGTAATCTATACAGGATTTGCAGGAATGCTTGCTTCTTATGCTTTAGTAGAAACACTAGATGGAAGAAACAATCCTAGTGGTAAGCTTCCAACTACATTCCCTTATGATTATTTTGATACACCTGCTTCAAAAAACTTCATTGTTCCTGATGAAAATGAAGAAAATCCATTTGAGAAAACCGCTGCGATTAAAACATATTATCTAGAAGATATCTATGTAGGATATAGATACTTTGATTCATTTGATAAAAAAGTTGCATATTGTTTCGGACATGGTTTATCTTATACAAACTTCAATATAGAATTAGTTTCATTTAATGAAGATAGATCGTTAGATATCAAAGTAACTAATACCGGTACATGCGCTGGTAAAGAAGTAATAGAGGTTTACGTAAAAGTTAATCAAGATAGATACGAAATAGTAAACAGATCGTTATGTGCGTTTGAAAAGAGTAAACTATTAGAACCAAGCGAATCACAAATCATTCATATTGATATTGATGAATTCACTATAGCTAATTTCGTAAATGGCGAATATACACTAGTTAAAGGACAATATGAATTGTATGTTGGCAATAGTTTAAATAATTCTAAAGTATTCACAAGTTTCGATGTCTTAGAAGATAAAACTGTTAAGAAAGTTAATCATGTAGGATTGCCTGTAGAAGAATTTAAAGTACTAAGCAAAGACAATCCAAATATTGATAGTTTATCAAGAAAAATAAAATATGAAGATAGACTAAGCATCAAAACAAGGCGTCAAGAATTTAATCCAAAAGAATTAGAGCCATATGCTGGCGAAACAATAATGTTCGATGATGTTAAAAAAGATGAATCATTATTGAATAATTTCATTAGCCAAATGGATGCCTATGAATTATGTGTGCTTAACTACAACGGTGGCAATCATTGGCACGATGGAGAAGATGGCTGCGCTGGAGCACTTGCACAAATAGACAAATATGGAATAAAACCATTAGAAGTATCTGATGCGAGCGCAGGCATCAACATGGTTAAACCAAACATCGGTTTCCCACAGCCTAGCTCAATTGGTGCAACTTTCAACAAAGACATTGCATATATGATTGGTAAGGTAATAGCTACAGAGTCTGTTGAAAACAATATCGTTATTAACCTTGGCCCAGGTTTTAATATTCATAGAAATATTCTAAATGGTAGAAATGCGGAATATTACTCAGAAGACCCATTCCTTTCTGGAACAATGGCAGGAAATCAAGGAAAAGGATTAGAAGAAAATGGAGTTGGCGCAACATATAAACACATGTTCGCAAACAATGCAGAAACATTAAGAAAATCACAAGAATCAATCGTCAGTGAAAGAGCACTAAGAGAAATATATTTAAAGAACTTTGAGTATGCTTTTAGAACACACAAACCAATAAGTGTTATGAATTGTTATAACGCTCTTAATGGTATCTATCCAGCTGAATCAAGTGAGTTGATGCAAGGATTCGTAAGAGATGAATTAGGATTTGATGGCATCATAATGACTGACTGGTTCTCATATTCAACTATTGATGAAATAGAAATTGCGAAAGCAGGTTCAAACTGGATTAGTGATGGTGATAAGGAACATATTGATAAACTATATAAGGCATAC
This sequence comes from Candidatus Colivicinus equi, assembly GCA_018064825.1. Classification (GTDB taxonomy): domain Bacteria; phylum Bacillota_I; class Bacilli_A; order Erysipelotrichales; family Erysipelotrichaceae; genus Colivicinus; species Colivicinus equi. The sequence goes on along the minus strand of JAGHUL010000006.1, from coordinate 2,989 downwards.
GAAGAAGGAAAGATATCAAAAGCCATTCTTCAACACAATGCGCTTCATGTAATCAAAGCTTTCATTAAATTCTATAAGTAATTGATAACAAGGAAGAAAAAGGAATATAAAGAGAATGCATATTTTAAAAAGAAAAAACATAGTTATATTAATAACACTTTTATTAATCGTGACCTTATTAGTAACGTACGTTACAAGGCAATCATCTAATCAAGCGAAACCAGACACTACACAAGATGCTGTTAAAGAAATATGCGCTGATGGTATTTTAGAAATATCAAAGTATGGCAATGTAAAGATTAATCTTGAACATTCTAAAGTACTAGATGCTTTTGAATATGGCGATATATTAACAATAAGTTTTAGCGATGTTAGTGTGGACGTCCCTCTTTGTGTATCTTTTTCAGATGTAGATTCAGGATGTCCAGGTTTGTTTTTACAAATAGATGAAGGCATGGAAGAAACTGAGTTAGCTATCAATATGGGCAACTTTGCGCAAACATATAACATCGCAGAGAAAATTGTCCATGAAGATAAAAGCTATGAATGGCAATACCTTGATGGAATGTCTGAAAATATTTGCTTTAACATCTCTCTTAAAGAAAAGGCAGGTTATCTTGAGCAGTTCACTATTCGTAGCATGACATATACCGATTCACGTGAAGATTATAGTGAACTAAGTGATGAAGAATTTGCCAACTTCAGAAAAGTAACTGCTGGAGAAATTGGGGATGGTGTTTTATTCCGTAGTTCCTCTTTAACTAATCCTGAACATGGCCGAAACATTTACGCCGATACTTCAGCTAAAAACGCTGGAGTTGATGTCTTTATAGACTTAGCAGATAGCGATACTTCGGTCTTAGAATACGAAGGAATTAATGATAGTTACTTTATAAGTCAAAAATATATTGCGGTTGCAGCATCCATGGATTTTACAGCTAAAGAAAATTGTGACAAGCTAGCCGAAACTCTTCGCTTCATGATAGATAATCCTGGAACGTATTGTATCTTCTGTGATGAGGGCAAAGCCAGGGCAGGAATTGTAGTCGCGATATTAGAAAGTCTAATGGATGCGAGTTATGATGAAATTGCACAAGACTATATGCAAAGTTTCATCAATTACTACAAAATAAGTCCAAATGACGAAGTATATGATATGGTACTTAATGGTAACTTGAACAAAAATTTGAATAGCGTTCTTGGTGTAGATCCTATGAAAAGCAATTTAAAGGAAGCTGCCCAAAAATATCTTATTTCAATTGGACTTTCTGAAGAAGAAATCACAAAACTAAAAACCAACCTTTCATAAAAGGGGTTGGTTTTTAATATTTATCAGAAGCTTGTAGCTGTGTTCGAGAATGGTTAATAAGACTCAACAATACTAAATTTGATAACTTAAATCAAGTGCTTTTTGATAAAAAATGAAAAATTATTTTTTGGCGATATTATACATAACTAAAAGAGAAGAATTTATCTTCTAAATTAGTAAATGATGATTTAAAATGTAATTAGGAATTATATTCCTGATTATTTTTGCTTAAAGCGTAAATTATTACGAGTAATTTATGCGCGGTAGCGATATTGGCAGCTTTTGATTTTAAAGGAAAAATGGATTGCTGCCTTTTCTTTTGGTTAAATTCATATAACTTATCATGTTTCTTAAGTCTATAGTTACTACTAGCTCCTAGATACAAAAGACATCTTAAATGACGATTACCTTTTTTAGAAATAGCTAAGTGTGTACCATCTTCATCACCAGATTGTCTAATCTTAGGATTTAATCCTGCGTAAGCACTTATTGCTCTTCTGCTGTTAAATCTAGATATATCACCAATCTCAGCTACTATCCTTGATGCCAGATTTAAACCAACACCTATAATGCTTGCGACTGATTTAAAGTAAGGGACTTCCATAGCTTTATTAATAAGTTCATTTAAGATAGCGTTACATTTACTTTCTTGTTCTTGTAACGAAACAATTGATTCTTTAAGTCTAATAACCTCTACATCGTTTTCATCACATCCTGAATAACACTTACTTGCTGCTTCATACATCTTATTAACTATTTGCCTTACAAATTTCTTTTCATGATGAACTTTGTTTTCAATAGTTTTAACGATGGTTTCTTCTTTATGTTTAAGAAGTAATTTTGGATGAGGATACATCTTTAATACCATCATAGGAACTTCATCATATAAACTCGCATAGCCTTTAAAACACTTATCAATACGAGGATATATAACATCTAATAAGGCTCTAAAACTTGTTTTTCTTTGTCGTAAGAAATTAAGTTCAGATTCATAATATCTATTGGTATGTCTTAGATCCTCATAGATATCAGCTTGTTTCTTATAAACTCTTAAATCTTGTTCACCATAGAAACATTTAGCTATATGTCCACAATCTAAAGAATCTGTCTTATTAGCGTTGATATTAGTTTTCCTGTAAGCCGCAGACATAAGTGGTGAAATGATGTAATAAGTAATACTTTTATCATCTAAATACTTTTGTAAGCATCTGTGATACACACCTGTTGCTTCAAAGACAACTACTACATTGTTGTTACTTGATTTCTCCTTTAACTTTTCCATTGTCTTAGACAAATCTTCAAATCCTTCAATGGTGTCATGAAGAATTTTTGCTTTGAACATAGGTTTACCATTCTCTACATATGGTTGATAGTGGCAACTTCCTTTTGATACATCTACAGTAATTACTGGTCCATTCATTATTGACTCCTTTCTATTAATGCATAAATCCTTAGGGCAACTTCCCTGACTCTTACATCAGACTATTTTTCTGGCTTAGATACGGAATATATCGATACTACTGATATTTCTCTTTTTGATTAATCAGACTATAACGTAAGAGGAAAGCGGAACATTTTAGTATACTATCTTAAAAAATTAGACTGAAAATATGTGCGTTCTCACTTGCCCAAAGACCAATTCTTCATGTATGCCTACATAAAGAAAGGTCAGAAACATCT
>JAGHUL010000095.1 GCA_018064825.1 Candidatus Colivicinus equi | reverse complement strand
GGTCTTTCACCATTACTCTTTGTCACTTCGTCGATAGTCTTAGATTTTCTTTCTTTGCCTTTGTTTTCACCATAGCCTATTGCAATGGTAATTGCTATCCTCTCACCTGGTTCTTCTTTTGCAGGAACATTCTTTTTGTTATATGTTCCCGCCCAGCAAGTATTAAGCCCCAAAGACTGTGCGTACAGCACTATTTTCTCACCATAATAGCCGATTCTCTCATCAAGTGTGTCATCGTCAGGGCCAATACATGCTATTACGCTAGGAGCACTGCCCAGTCCCATTGCTTTATTAAGCAAGCGATTATAAGTATTTCCTGCATCCTCGCAAAGTTGAAAATGAAGATTACCTTCTTTATTACATTCTTCAATAAGCGCGTTGAGCTTTTCAACCTTATCAGACTCGATTTTCTTATCTAAATAATTTCTTACGGAGTGTCTTTCCTTGATTGCTTCAATTTCTGTCATGCTACTCATAGCCACCTCTATTTATACATTTTTCTAAGTTTCTCTATTGTCTTTTCAAACTCATTATAGTGCGGAATATCAGGTTCTCGATTTCTCTTTTCTTCAATTACAGGCCAAAGAATACCATAGATCTTACAAAGATATTTACCGCCACATCTTTTGACAGTTTTTTTGTCGTAAATTCCTGTGTTGATTCCCACACAAAATCTCTCTATATTGGCTAAATATCCAGTGATTTCATTCCTATATTTAGAATCACATATATTTAATGTTTCGTCCTGGGAAAGTTCTCGACTGATTTGATTGATCTTTTCAAACACTCTATCTTGCAAATCATTGTATGCGTTCAATGTATCTTGCATCCTGCTTCTTCGTGTTTGAGCAAAATACTGTGCAATCGTTATTACTACAGCTATAACTGATATGACAAAAGCTGCGATCTCCATTATTTAATCCCCCTTGAAATACTCTCCATTATCAATCTCAATACTATTTTCAGCACTCCTATGAGTGTCTGAATTTTTATCATCTTGTAGCTTTAATTATATCATATCCTTAGACGCTATATATAGCATGTGATTGATATTATTTTTCCCCTACATAATAAAGAGCCCACAAAAAAAACGGCTACCAGATGGTAACCGCATTTGTTTGTTAATATTCTAATCTTCTATACTTGTAATGGCCTCTGATACTTCTTTCATTTCTTTCGTGATGCTTTCTTAAAAAAGTGTACTTTATCGTTCTATCTCAGTACTCATAAGGGTTACAGAGGTTTTAGAATAAAGTTTAATTTTTACTTTTAAACTACGTTAATCAGGAAGTTTATTTTTTACTAGGATTTCTTTTTAAACTTATTAATGATCTTGATTATAAAAGCTGGAGTTTTAAAATTATTCTTTTTTTCTTTTTCCGGCTTTACGTAAACATATTTAATAAATTCTTTGTTTTCGCTTATTTCACCTAAATTATGATAATTTTCAATCTCTATTGGAAGCTCTTTTTTTATAAGCTTACCTTCTGTTAACTTATTTAAACCAGTTAATATAACTGCTGTAATAGGAACACCTATTACCATACCAAATACACCGAAAAAACCGCCAAAAAGAGTTATTGCAAAAATAATCCAAAAGCTGTTTAATCCAGTTGAACCAGACAAAATTTTAGGACCAATAAAGTTACCATCAACCTGCTGTAATATTAGGATCATTATAATGAAATATAATGCTTTTTTAGGATCAACCATTAATATAATTAATGCACTTGGTATAGCTCCAAAATAAGGTCCAAAGAAAGGAATTATATTTGTAACACCTACTATTACACCAATCAATACAGGATATGGCAATTTCATCACTAATGCACATATATAACAGATGATGCCGATTATTGCAGAATCTACTACTTTACCACTTAAGAATCCTATAAAAGTACGATGAATGAATCGCATGCTTTCAATCAATCTATTAGCTGTTTTTATTTCTAAAAAAGCATAACAAGCCTTAACAGAATTCTCGGCAAACTTTTCTTTACCTGCTAATACATATAAGGAAATTATTATACCAATTATAAAACTATATAAAACTTTTATGATCTTAGCTAAGCTTAATGAAATATTTGAAATTAAATCATTAATGTTAGGCATAAGAATTTTTTGAATCATAGGTGATACAACATCTGTCAGGAAATTGTCGGCTTCAGTTGAAGACTTAGAGATAAATGAAGCCATTAATTTAGCTAGATTTGGATTAGTATCAACCTTATTATTAATAAAATTAGTTAGATTAGTAACATAATTATCATAGTTATTAATAATATGCTGTAAGCTTGAATATACTTGTGGAATCAGTGATGCAAAGAACAAATAAATCAGTAATAATACAATTATAATAGTAAGCAAAACACTTAATCTACGTATATTCTTCTTGTTAATCTGTTTATTCTTTTTAGAATTAATCTTATAAAATAATGGATATAATATTTTCTTTTCTATTGTATTAAGAAGTGGAGTCATTAAATAAGAAAATATCAAACCATAAGTAATAGGCAATAATACACTATTGAACTTTGATAAGATACTTTTGAATGAATCTAATCGAAACATTATAAAGAAAACCAATAACAGTGCCAAGGAAGTAAAAAAGATTGTGATTCCTAGCTGAATATACTTTTTATCTAACTTAAACTTCATAATATACATAGTCCCCTGAATTTTTTATTTAAAAAATTATATCATATTATTCAATAAATATTATTAATACTAAATAAAAAAACAGCATATATATGCTGCTTTTTATGGGTGAGTTTTTATGTAGTAAAGTTAAAACTTCATAAAAATTATTTTAAAGAGTCATAGTATGGAATAACTAGAACTGTACCTGCTTTAATATTATCTGGATCCTTGATATGATTTGTAAAGATAACTTCCTTTACAAGCTCCTTATATGAGTGATTATCATCAACGTATTGAGAAACAATGCTACTTAAAGTATCTCCAGTTTTTACAGTTACATCAGTATAATATTTAAATTGAGTTTCGCCTGATGAAGCAACTGACTTAGATGAAGTAACAACAAATAATATTGTAAAAAGAATAACGATTGTAAGCACTAATAAAATAAGATTTCTTTTTAACTCTTTCTCACGTCTTATTCGATTATTTCTAATTCTTAATTCGCTTAACTGATCCCTTGTTAATGATGCTGTACTCATATTAATTATCCTTTACCCTCGAAGTTACGAACGACTGTTCAGAACAACTGTTCTGTATATAAGTATAATAGCGAACATCTATTCGATTGTCAATACTATTTCAATATTTTTTCGAACAAACTTTCGGAATATATGTTTGCATTCCAATCGAACATATGTTATGATTTATATAAATAAAAAAAGAGGTTTTATAATCCTCTGATTTCACAAGATAAATGGAGATTAATATGAGCCAGGATACTATTACTTCTAAACAGCAGGAAATTTTAGACTATTTAAAAGCAGCAATTCTAGATCGTGGATATCCACCTTCAGTACGAGAAATTTGTGAAGCTGTTAATCTTAAATCAACATCTTCTGTTTTTTCTCATCTGGAAAGATTGGAAATGAAAGGATATATTAGACGAGATCCTACTAAACCAAGAGCAATTGAAATTGTTGATGATTCTTTCCAAATGCTTCGTACCGAAACAGCAAGCATTCCTGTCGTAGGCCAGGTCGCTGCAGGTTCACCTATTCTTGCAGAGCAAAACATTGAAAGCTACTTTCCTATTCCTATGGAACGTATTCCAAGAGGAGATGCTTTTATCCTTAACGTAAAAGGAAATTCAATGATTAATATAGGAATTATGAATGGTGACTGTGTTTTAGTTGAATCTACTCAGAACGTTAAAAATGGTGATGTTGTTGTGGCACTTATTGAAGATTCAGCTACAGTAAAGACATTTTATAAGGAAGATGGTCATATTAGGCTACAACCAGAAAATGATGATATGGAGCCTATTATAGTTGATGACTGTATGATTTTAGGTAAAGTTTTTGGAGTATATAGATTTTATAAGTAATAAAAGACACCACTTATGTGGTGTCTTTTCTATTCTTGAGAAAATATCTCTTCTTTTGCATCTCTCCATAATCTTTCAAGATTATAGAATTCTCTTGTTTCTGGCTGGAATAAATGAATTATAAAATCGCCAAAATCCATCAAAATCCAGTTTGCTTTATCATATCCCTCTAATTGTTTAGAGTATACTTTTTCTTTGGCTAATTCAGCCTGAATTTCATCGGAAATTGCATGTACCTGGTTAGGATTAGATCCGGTTGCTATTATGAAATAATCAGCTAATGGTGATATTTCATTAATATTTAGTACCTTAATATCATATCCTTTCTTTTCTTCTATTGCATTAACTGCAATCTTTACTAAATCTTTAATTTCAGTCATTTATCTTTCCTTTATAAAATAAATAAGTTTCATATGTAGTGGGATCGATTACTTTGTTAGTAGATTTTAAATATTCAACTGTATCTTCTAAAATCATTAATAAGGCTTTATCAATATCAATAAATGCTAATTTCCTTAGCTCTAACAAATGCTTTTGCTTGTTTCTTAAAGGCTCAATATAATCTGCAATATATATTATTTTTTCTAACATAGTCATATTAGGCTTGCCTGTAGTATGAGATTCTATTGCAGATAGTATTTCATTATCTTCAACGTCATATTCATTTGACGCTATGTATGCACTTAATTTAGCATGTAATAAACCTGGATTTTTGTATTCTGCTTCTGAAATAAAAATGTCATAAGCGTTACACATTTCAATGTATTTATCACTTTTACATCTTTTTGAAACGTCATGTAATAAACCAGCTAATATTGCCTTATTAATATCTTCCTCATATCTCATTGCAAGACTTGCCGCGGTATATGCAACACCTAACGTGTGCTCATAACGTTCCTCGTCAAGCTCAGACACTAAAGAATCAATAATATACTTATATTGAGTCATTTATTGTGCTTCCTTATAAAGATTATTCTTCCTGATATACTCTATGACTTTATAATGCACCATATAGCGAATTGATTTATTAGCTCTAACCTTTTTGCGAATTTCTTTAGAAGAAATATCAACACAGCTAATAGGTAAAAGCTCAATATTAGCATTGTATTTATCTTTATATTCCTTCATTTTATCTTCAACTTCTGTAAGTGAAGTGCCTATTCGGTTAGCAACTAATACTGTGACCTCTTTAAAGTCATATTCAGCATTTTTCCAGTTGCCCATATCTACAAAAGTATCAGCACCTACGATTAGGAAATATGTATTGTCAGGATTTTTAGTCTTAAGAGTTTCGATAGTTTCGCAAGTATACGAATTACCTCTCTCGACCTCAAGCGTTGACAACGCAAAGTGAGAATTATCTTCAATTGCAATGCCTACTAAATTGATACGTGTTTTTTCGTTTAACATATCTTCCTTGTAAAAAGCATCACCTCTTGGTACAAACAATACTTCATCAAGATCATATAATTCGCATGCATTTTCTGCGATAATCATCTGTCCTAGATGAATGGGATTGAATGTCCCACACATAATACCAACCCTTTTTCCTGCCATAATACACATCCTCCGATTATAGATATATTTTGTACTTATTTAGGAAGCTCGATTTTTTTGTTGTCTTTATTCTCTTTGTATAAAACTATTTTCTTTCCTATAACCTGAACAAGCTCTGATCCTGTTCTTTCGGCTAAAATAGCTGCCATAGATTTAGGATCATCCAAACAGTTCTTCAATACATTAATCTTTATTAATTCATGAGTGTTAAAGGTTTCTTTAACTGCCTCTGTAATCTCTGGAGTTAACATATCCTTGCCAATCTGAAAAATCGGATCTAAATTCATGGCAAGTCCTTTTAAATATGATCTTTGTTTACTAGTCATTCTTTCACCATTTATTTGTAATAATCAAAAGCAAAACCGTACATTCTAACGGTATCACCTTCTTTTATTCCTTTGTTTTCAAGTTCATCTAAAATACCATTATCTTTTAAGAAATTCTGGAAGAATTGGAAGCCCTTTTCAGAATCAAGATTTGTATAACCAAGCATCTTTTCAATTCTAGGACCTTCAACAACATATTCATTTGCTTTGGGATCATATTCAACTGTATAGGGTTCGTTATTATATAATCCACCAAAGTCAGGAGTAAGCTCTGGCTCAAATGTAATTGATTTCTTAGGTAATTTAGCAAGTAATTCCATAACGTGAAGCATTAATTCTCTAACGCCCTGTTTGGTAACACCAGACATAGCAAAGACCTCGAAGCCTTGAGGCTCAAATTCATTTTTAAGCTTTGCTAATACTTCGTCTGGATTCTCACAAACATCCATTTTGTTAGCTACAATTATCTGAGGCTTTTTAGATACATCAGAACCATATTTCTTAAGTTCTTCATTAATAGTATATATATCTTCGATTGGATCGCGACCTTCAACTGATGCAGCATCAACAATATGTAACAACACTCTGGTTCTTTCAATATGTCTTAAAAATGCCAGCCCTAATCCGACGCCCTCACTAGCACCTTCAATAAGTCCAGGAATGTCAGCTACAACAAAACCGCCAACACCCTCCATATCAACAACACCTAAGTTAGGCTGTAATGTCGTAAAATGATAGTCTGCAATCTTGGGTCTCGCATTCGAAATAACTGATAGTAATGTCGATTTACCAACACTTGGGAAACCTACTAAACCAACATCAGCTATGCATTTAAGCTCTAATATAACATTAAGCTCCTTTGCTGGCTGACCAGGCTTAGCATATTTCGGAGCCTGCATAGTACTAGTAGCATAATGCTGATTGCCTAAACCTCCTCGACCGCCTGATAAAAAAACCACCCTACGGTTCTCGCCAGACATATCAAGCATGACTTTACCAGAAGCTTCATCTTTTATGACAGTTCCCTCTGGAACTTTTAATACTATATCTTTTCCGTCTTTTCCACGGCAATTTTTCTTGCCACCTGGTTCGCCATCTTCAGCGTGATAGTGCTTATTAAAACGATAGTCAGTTAGGGTATTTAATCCTTCATCGATTTCAAATATTACACTGCCACCATGACCGCCATCGCCACCATCTGGACCGCCATCAGGAACATATTTTTCACGGCGAAATGAAACATGTCCATCTCCACCTTTACCACTTCTAATATATATCTTCGCTCTATCTGCAAACATATTGTCTCTCCGTTTGTTAATATTATAACACATATAATTGTTAAAACAATAACACAATTGATATTTAGTTAGCGTTTTTTTATTTTCCATATTTTGTGTGGATCAAAAACACAACTTATTATTTTCAATAAAAAAGGGCTTCGCACAATGCGAAACCCTCTAAGCCCAATTAAAAATTACTTTTCAACAGGATATACGGAAGCCTGCTTCTTGTCTCTTCCAACTCTTTCAAAACGAACAACGCCATC
>JAGHUL010000065.1 GCA_018064825.1 Candidatus Colivicinus equi | reverse complement strand
TCAACTTGGTTTTTTACTGATTATGAAAAACGCATTTATTCTTCCAAATTTAGATGAGGCTCGTAAGAGAAATAAAGAAGTAGCTCAAACCTACAATTTTTTGTTAGACCCAAAATATCTACATATGGGTGATAATAAGCGTTATTATATAGTTTCACATGGTTGTCAAGCTAATGTGAGAGATTCAGAAGCAATGGCAGGCATCTTAGATGAATTAGGATATAATCCTAGTGAAACAAAAGAAAATGCTGATGTCGTTATTTTCAACACTTGTGCAATTAGACAAGGTGCTGAAGAAAAAGTATTTGGTGAAATAGGTGCTTTGAAAAAAGCAAAGAATAATAATCCTGATTTGATAATTTGTTTTGCCGGATGTATGGCTCAAGAGGAACATACTGTCAAGACTATCATTGAAAAGTATCCTTGGGTCAATGTTATTTTTGGTACGCACAATATTCACGATCTTCCTCGTTTACTATACGAAACAATGGAATCTAAACGTCGTAAGGTTGAAGTATATTCAAAGATGGGTGAAATCATTGAAGAAGTACCTGTTACAAGAATGTTTGCTCATAAAGCTTCAGTAAATATCATGTATGGTTGCAATAAGTTCTGCACTTATTGTATTGTTCCGTATACACGTGGCAAAGAAAGATCTAGAAGACCAATTGATGTTATTAAAGAAGTTGAAGAGTTAGTAAAGCAAGGATATAAAGAAGTAACTCTATTAGGACAAAATGTTAATGCGTATGGTAAGGACTTAGGCATTGATTATACATTTGGCAATTTATTAGCTGATGTCAGCAAAACTAATATCCCTCGTATTAGATTTATGACTTCTCATCCATGGGATTTTGATGACACAATGATAGAAGCGATTAAGAATAATAAAAATATTATGCCTTCTATTCATTTGCCTTTGCAGTCAGGAAATGACCATATCTTGATGAAGATGAATCGTCGTTATACGAGTGAAGAATATAAAGCATTATTTGATAAACTAAAAGCAAATATTCCAAATGCTGCATTTACTACCGACATCATTGTAGGTTTCCCAAATGAAACAGAAGAGATGTTCTTAGATACATTAAAGATGGTTGACTATTGTAAATACGACAATGCCTTTACTTTCATCTTTTCACCACGTACTGGTACTCCAGCAGCTAAGATGGAGGATAGTATAACCCATTTAGAAAAAGAACAAAGATTAGCACGTTTAAATGAAAAAGTTGCATATTACGCTAATCAAAATAATCAAAAATATAAAGATCAAATCGTCGAAGTATTAGTTGATGGTTTGTCTAAAAAGAACGATAAAGTTTATTCTGGATATACTCCTGAAGGTAAACTAGTTAATTTCACTGGCGAAAATATAAAAATCGGTGAACTAGTAAACGTAAAGATTATAGAAACATTATCATTCTCACTTAATGGAATACTAGTTAAATAGGCTAGTTTGTTGCGATATTATTAGATGTTATTGATTGAAAAAGAACGCTATTTTACGTATAATTTTAGTAGTGTTTTTAGGAGGATATAATTAGTGCAAAAGGTTCGTTTAATGGCACTTGGCGGTCTTGATGAAGATGGCAAGAATATGTACCTAGTGGAGATTGATGGCGATATTTTTGTTGTGGATGTCGGTTTAAAATATCCTAGCGAAGCAGAACAATTAGGTATTGAATATATAGTCCCTGATTTTACATATTTAGTTGAACATAAAAATAGAGTAAAAGGTATCTTTATCTCTCATGGTCATGATGATGTCATGTCTGGTTTAGGACATTTATTGAATGTAATTGATGCTGATGTTTACGCTACTGCTTTAACTGCCAAATTGATTGAAGAAAACTTAAAGGGCTATAAAGCTAAAAATAAACATATTAATGTTGTTAAAAGAAATGACAAGATTACTATAGGAAATCATGTTATTCATACTTTCCCAGTTATGCAATCAATCGCTGATGGCGTCGGTTTTGCTTTTGAAACCGATATGGGTATGGTTATTTATACAAGTGAGTTTATTTTTGATTATGATTTCTTAAATAAGGCATTCTCAATGGATATTAATGCTTTATCAGAAATGGGTAAGAATAATGTTTTGTGCTTGATGTCTGAATCAACAGGTTCTTCTAGAGAAGGATATACAGCACCAAAGCATAGAATAAGTGAAAAGATTGAACATTATTTTGAAGAAACAAATACACGTATTATGGTTACTTTGTATCGTCAAAATCTGTTTAGAATTATGGAGATTTTGGAGTTAGCTCATAAATATCATAAACGTGTATATTTCTATGATGAAGAACATATTAATTTATTAAAGCTAGTTGAAAATTTAGGTTATTATAAAGTTCCAACTAATATCATTGTTTCAAAAAGAGAATTTAATAATGACTTAAAGGATATTGTCTGTGTAGTTTCAGGCTCAGGCAATAAAGTCTTTAAACTTATGAACAATATTGCGATTGGTGAAGATAACAATATTGAATTAAGAAGTGATGATACAGTTATCATTGCTTCACCGGTTGTTCCTGGCACAGAAAAAGATGCTACAGCTATGGAAAACGATCTATACAAAGCTGGAGTTAAGATTGTTAAGTTAAATGCTAAAGAAATATTATCAATGCATGCTTCAATTGAAGATTTGAAGATGATGCTTTATCTAATTAGACCTAAATACTATTTGCCTATTAAGGGTGAATATGCACAACTTGTAAATAATGCAGATATAGCTGTTGATATGGGCTATACTCCTGACAAGATTATCATTCTTGATAATGGTCAATTTGCTTCATTTGAAAATGGTAGATTAGCTTCTACTAGTGATGTAGTAGAACTAAATGATACTTCAATCGATGGTTCAGACAAGACAGATGTATCAGGCATGGTATTAAGAGATCGTGCAAGTCTATCTACTGATGGTGCAATCGTTGCAGGTGTTGTATTAGATTTCAATACAAAAGAAGTTATAGGTGGACCAGATGTTCAATCTCGTGGAGTCATCTATCTGAAAGATGCTGACCATATCTTAAATGAAATAGGTGAGTTATTGATTAGCACAATAAACGAGAATGTTAAGAATGGTTCATATGAAAATATGCAATGTCGTGCTGAAGCTAAAGAAAAGATTTCACGCTTTATCTTAAAAGAAACAGGCAAGAAACCAATGATTTTGCCAGCAATTGTGGAAATAAATATAGGTGATAACTGTGGCAAAGAAAGCTAGTACTAAACAAAAAAGCGCAAAACAAAAACAGCTTGAACTAGAAGCAAAAGATATCGCTAGAAGAAACAAAACTATTTGGATTATTATCGATATCGTTGCTGTTCTTTTGATAACTTTTACTTTTACAAAGATGGGAATTGTGGGTATTGTATTAAATAATATCTGTACTTTCTTATTTGGAACATTATATTTAATTCCACTTATTTCTGTATTTATTTATGGAATATACTATGTATTCTTTAAAGATAAATATAAGTTTTCGAAGAGATTTGGTATTGGCATCATCTTACTTAATGTTGCTGTATTAATGCTTGATAGTATTGTTGGTGGTCAAATAATGACCTTTGATGATTTATTAGGTTTTATTACAAGAATTACTCGTATTGCGGATGAAAATGCTTTTGTAGGCAATACTGGTGGCGTGATTGGTGAATTCATCTATGTATCTTGTGTAGCTTTATTTACTGATCTTGGTGCTTTCTTAGTAATGATTTGTTTATTTATCGTATGTTTAATATTGTTGATTCCTCAGGAGTTCTTTAAAGAATTATACGAATCTATTAAACAAAAGCACGAAATAAGAAAACAAGAAAAAGCTAAACAAAAAGCTTTAGAAGAAAAGCGTTTAGAACAAGAGCGTTTAAAACTTGCTGAAGAAATGAATAAAGAGGAATTCATCGAGGAAGTTCAAGAAGAAGTCGAAGAAGAACCTTTTGAAATTCCAACTGTTGAAGAAGTAAAAAAAGAAAAGAAAGACGATCCATTCTTAAACAGTAATAGTAAATATTTCATTAATTTAGATGAAAAAGAAATTAATGCTAAAGATACAAATACTGATTCTCAAGATATCTTAACAGAAAAACCAAAAGCTTCTACAAGCGAAAATAAGGTTGTTAAAGTTAAGAAGAGAACAGGACCATATAAATTACCTAGACCATTAGAAAAGTATCTAGAATCATCTAATAATAAGTCTAGCAATGTCAATAAATCTAGCGCTAAGGTAAAGGGTGAAAGAGTAATCGAAATATTAGATAACTTTGATATCAAGGCTACTCTATTAAAGACTTATATCGGACCTTCAGTTACTAAATTCGAAATAAAACCTGATACATCAGTAAAGGTTAATCGTATTCAAAATATCTCTGATAACTTAAAGATGGAGTTAGCCGCAAAAGATATTAGAATTGAAGCACCAATTCCTGGAAGAAGCGCAGTTGGTATCGAAATACCTAATGTTGAGCCAATTCCGGTCAAAATGATAGATTTGATGAAAAACGTACCAAGTGATAGAACTAATGAGGCTTTGTTATTTGCACTTGGTAAGAACTTAATGGGTGAAGGTGTTTATTGTAATTTAGCTAAGATGCCTCACTTATTAATTGCAGGTGCTACAGGTTCAGGTAAATCGGTATGTATCAACACTATCATCACTTCGTTCTTATTAAGAAGTCACCCAGACGATGTAAAGTTAGTTTTAGTCGATCCTAAACGTGTAGAATTTACCCCATATCATGATATTCCACATCTATTGTGGCCAGTCATCACTGATGCAACCATGGCTTCTAATATGCTTAAGAAGATTGTTGTTATAATGCAAGAACGTTACGAAGCATTTGCGGAAGTTGGCGTTAGAGATATCAATAGTTTTAATAATTTTGTTGAAAAACATAACGCAAGCAAAACTAGCGAAGAATCCGAAATGCAAAGATTGCCATTTATAGTAATCATCATCGATGAATTAGCTGATTTGATGGCTATCGCAAAGAAAGATGTCGAATTATCAATTCAAAGAATTACCCAACTTGCTAGAGCGAGTGGCATTCATTTGATTATCGCAACTCAACGTCCATCTACTGATGTTATTACTGGTTTGATTAAATCAAACGTTCCATCTAGAATCTCCTTTGCAGTTGCTTCAAGTATTGACTCGCGTACAATTCTAGATTCAACAGGCGCAGAAAGACTACTTGGCAATGGTGATATGCTTTACTATCCACAAGGTGAAACAGCTCCTATTAGAATGCAAGGTGTCTTTGTTACAGATAACGAAATTAAAAACATTACTGATTATGTTAAATCACAAGCTCAGCCTGAATATGAAGATTCTTATTTTGAATTCTTAACTAATATGAATGGCACAACGGTTGCTAAAGCTAATGATGCTGACAGCAATGATTCTTTATATGATGAAGTTGTTGAATTTGTTAAGATGAAACAAGCTGCATCTACTTCATTACTTCAAAGAAGATTTGGCATAGGTTATAATCGTGCTGCTAGATTGATTGATACTTTAGAAGATCGTGGCATTATAGGTCCGGCCCAAGGTTCAAAACCTAGAGAAGTGTATATAAAAAATGACGACGAATAAAATAAAACACATATATCCACATCTATCGTTACTTAAGACACGCAAGTATAAGGAAATAAACTTATATTTGCGTTTTGCTTTGCCTTACGATTCAAAAGAAAAGGCAGCTATGACTATTTTAAGTGCTTTATTTGCCGAGACTTCTAAAAAGTATCCAGATAAGACTTCAATGGGAAAAGCTAGAGACATGTTGTACGGATTAACTGTTTCTTCTAGTACTAAATCTAAAGCTAATCTTGATATATTTGAAATTCAATACACTTTTATTAACCCTAAGTTCCTAAAGGATGTTACTATTGATGACTTTGTGGCATATATTAAAGAAACACTACTTAATACATCAATCACAAAGAAATATTATAGTGAAGCAAAGCGCAACCTTATTGCCAACTATAAACGTAAATTAGATAAACCAGTAAATAAAGCAAAAGATAGCGTTTTTAGTATTATTTGTAAAGACCATCCATCTTTTGGTTCAACTACAATTCTTTCAAAAGACATTCAATCTCTAAGAAAGGTAAAAATCGAAGATGTCATAAAGATTTACGATACTATCATAAAGAAAGCACGTTTAGATGTATATATTTGTGGTGATGTCAAAGATGACATTGCCGATAAACTATCTTTTATTAAATTTAATAAACGTAAAGATGTTTCGCTAAAAATAGACATAATAGAGAATATGCCTAATAGAGAAATCATTGAAGAATTCGATACTAAACAGTCAATCCTTCATGTATTATATACAACACCATATAATTCTCTTCACAAGGATTTCTATGCTTTTGTGATGGGAAATCTATTCCTTGGTGTGTTACCAACTTCATTATTATTTGAAGAAGTAAGAGAAAAGTTGTCTTTGTGTTACTCAATTAGTGTTTTTGATTTAAAACTAAATGGATTAGTTGCTATCAACACTAGTATTGATGGTAAAAATAAAGATCTAGTGATAGATAATATCAAAAAGCAAATAAACAATATTATCACTAAGAACTATGATCCTATGAAGCTAGAAATATCTAAAACATTATTTATGAATGTTATTTCTTCAACGTATGATGATCAGTTTTCATTAATTGATTACCACTATTCTAATTCTTTGTTAGGAGTAAACACTTCTATTGAATACTATGTAAAGAAGATTTCTGAAGTAACTCCAGATGATTTGGTTAGAGTTTTCAAAAACTATAAGCCTTATTTTATTTACATGTTAGAAGGTAAACAAAATGGATAAACATTACGATAGTTTCTTTGATGAAACATATTATACTGAAACTTTAGACAATGGTTTGAAGGTTGTCATTTTTCATAAACCTCTTTTCAATACTACCGCATGTGCATTTGGCACTCCTTATGGCGCTTTAAAGATAAATCAAAAGATTAAGAATAAAGAGTATCATTTTCATCCTGGCATCGCTCATTTCTTAGAACATAAGTTATTTGAATCACAAGGTGATGACATGATGAATCTCTTCTCTAGCTATGGAGCAAATGTCAATGCCTTTACTTCATATAAAGAGACTGTATATTACTTCACAAAAACTGGTGAAGGTATTGAGGAGTGTTTAAATCTATTATTAGACTTTGTTCAAGATCTACATATTACAGATAAATCAGTCGAAAAAGAAAAGGGTATTATCTATCAAGAAGTTTCAATGTATGAACAAAATCCTGATTCACGTTTAATCAATGAAACATATAAATCATTGTATAAAAACAATCCTATAAAATTCGACATAGGTGGCGATAAAGAATCTGTATATGCCATAAGCAAAAAAGAATTAGAAGAATGTTATAAGCTAAACTATCATCCTTCTAATATGCTTTTATGCATTACGACATTTATGGATCCAAATAAAATAATTAAAATAGTTAAAGATAATCAAAGCAAAAAACATTTTAAAAAGTTTAATAAGATTGAATCTGCTAACCTTCAAGAGCCAACAAAACCGGTTAAGACTAGACATACTTTCAAGATGCCAATCAACACGAATAAGCACTTACTCGCAATTAAAGTGAACGAAGACTTTAAAGATGAATATGAAGCTTTCAAAATGGAATGGTGTTATCGTTTCTTATTTGAAGTACACTTTTCCCCAATTAACAAAAAATATCAAAAGTGGTTAGATGACAAAATCATCAACGATTTCTTTGGATACGAGATTGATTTTGATTTAAATTGTGCTTATATGATGTTCTATATTGAAAACAATGACGAAACTGTTTTGAAGAAACTCGTCGAAGAATCCTTGAAAGAGAAAATCATTAATGAAGAGATATTAACGCAAATTAAACGTCGTAACATTGGTATCATGTTTAATTCGTTTAGCGATGTTGAATCATTTACGCTTGGTTATACTCGCGATAAATTGGAAGGTTTAGATGTCTTCAAAGAATTCGAAATCTTAAATAATATTACACTTGAAGATGTGGAAAACTGTCAAAAAAAGCTTAGTTTTGCACAATCAAGTTATATAAGTATGATAAAAAAGTGACATAATTTTGCCTACTTTATGAACAATCGTTACCTTGCTTTTCATTGTATTCTTAGATTGCGCAGTGAAAGGAGGTACATTTGGCTGAATTTGTTCTAGTTGGCTATGTAGCGGAAACGCCAGCTGTTGAGACATCTAAAAATAATCTTAAGTACGTACGTTTAAAGATTAACTGTAAAAAGTCTAATGATGATAACGAATTTGATACTTATGAAGTTTATGCTTGGCGAAATTTCGCAGAAGAAATATTTGAACCAAATCAATGTGTTTCAATAAGAGGCCGTATACAAGCCAACAACTATGAAAAAGATGGAAATTGTTATTACAATACTAGATTAGTAGCTGAAAGAATTGATTTCTATCACTAACTTCCCTAAAAGGTGTGCTGATGCACATCTTTTTTCTTTATAGTATAATCTAGTTATGGCGTTTGATTCTTTACAAGAAAGATTAACTAAGACAATCAGAAATATCCAAGGTAAGGGTAAACTTTCTGAACGTAATATGGAAGAGACTCTAGAAGAGATTAGAGTCGCTTTATTAGAGTCTGATGTTAACTATAAAGTTGTTAAAGATTTCCTTGAACGTGTTAGATTAGAATCTATTGGTCAAGATGTTTTAAACGCGATTGAACCAGGCCAATTATTAGTTAAGATCGTTCATGATGAGATTATTAAGCTATTAGGTGATGATGATAATTCGTTAAACTTAAATCCTAATGGTTTAACTAAGATCATGATGGTTGGTCTACAAGGTACAGGTAAGACAACTCAAGCTGGTAAATTAGCTAATCTATTAAAGAAACAAGGAAAGAAAGTATTATTGGTTGCAGCTGATACAATTAGACCTGCGGCTATTGAACAATTAAAGACATTAGGTGAATCAATAAATGTTGAAGTATATTCAGAAGGTATTGAAGTAAAAGCCTTAAATCAAGCAATTAATGCATTAGACTATGCAAATAAAAATAACTTCAATGTGATGATTGTCGATACAGCCGGTCGTCTACAAATTGATGAAGTTTTGATGCAGGAATTAAAAGACATCAAAGACGCAATCAAACCAGAAGAGATTTTATTGACTGTCGATGCTTTGACTGGTCAAGACGTTGTAAATGTTGCGAGTGCATTCAATGATTTATTACAAGTAACTGGTTTAGTATTAACTAAGTTTGATGGTGATTCAAAAGGTGGTTCTGCTTTATCTGTTAAGGCTGTAACTGGCGTACCAATCAAATATACAGGTGTTGGTGAAAAAATATCTGACATTGAAGAATTCCATCCTGATAGATTAGCACAAAGAATCTTGGGCATGGGTGATGTTGTATCACTTGTAGAAAAAGCTCAAGAAGAGATAGATCTTAAGAAAGCTGAAAATCTTACTAAACGCCTACTAGCTGGTAAGTTTACTCTAGATGATATGCTTACATCTATTGAACAATCTTCTAAATTAGGTCCTATTTCAGGACTTATGAAGATGGTCCCTGGTATGGGCGATTTAGCGGGAAGTGTCAATGATGAAGATGCTAATAGGATGTTAAAAAGAACTAAAGCTATTATCCAATCAATGACCCCAGCAGAAAG
Organism: Candidatus Colivicinus equi; assembly: GCA_018064825.1. GTDB lineage: Bacteria > Bacillota_I > Bacilli_A > Erysipelotrichales > Erysipelotrichaceae > Colivicinus > Colivicinus equi. The sequence goes on along the minus strand of JAGHUL010000065.1, from coordinate 12,760 downwards.
AGAAGATCCTAGTTTCATGAGAGGGTCTCATAAGAGAAGAGTAGCAGCAGGAAGCGGTACAACAGTTGATGAAGTTAATAAAGTTATCAACAATTATGAAAAATCTAAAAAAGTCTTAGGTTCTTTCAAAAATATGTTTGCCGGTATGTCTGGTATGTTCAAGTAAGGCTACGAAGTAGCCTTTTATTTTATGAAGGTAGTAAAGATAGATGATGTTAAAGATAGTAGATTAGATATCTATTATCGCGAAAATGAGAAACAAATCTTTTTATCATATAACGATAAACATGGGTTTTTTATTGCCGAAAGTGAACTAGTTATTAACCGAGCATTAGATGCAGGATATAAACCAGTTTCTTTTTTAATTAAAGAAAACGATATAGATACATATAAAAATATCTTTAATAGATGTGATGATAATATTATCGTTTATGAAGTTAGTGAAGATATCTTCAAACAATTAAAAGGATATATTCTTATTAAAGGTATTTTATCGGTATTTGAAAGAAAACAAGATTATAACTACCTAGATATTTGTAAAGATGCCAAAAGGATCGTTGTTCTAGAAGAGGTAGAAAATCCTACTAATGTTGGAGCAATATTTAGAAATGCGGTTGGTTTATATGCGGATGGATTATTATTGACTAATGAGTCTAGTGACCCACTGTATCGTAGAAGCATTAGAGTATCAATGGGAAACGTCTTTAAAACAAAGTGGGCTTATGTAGATAGGAATACATACATTGAACAATTACATCAATTAGGGTTTAAAGTAGTAGCCTTAGCTTTAAGAGATGATAGTGTCGATATTGATGATGAAAAGATGAATCAAGAAGATAAACTTGCTATCATCTTAGGTTCTGAAGGTTATGGATTGTGTGAAAAGACTATCAACGATGCGGATTATGTAGTCAAAATCAAGATGAATGAAGAAGTCGATTCATTGAATGTTGCTTCAGCCAGTGGCATTGCTTTGTGGCAATTATGTAAGAATAACAGAGTTAAGTAGTTTTTACATTAAAAAATATATGAATATGTGAAGGTAAATATGAAAAAGATAATTTCAAAAATATGTAAAGTTATAAGTGTATTATTAGTGATTGCTTTTGTTGCATTAAGCATTATCGACTATATTAACTACAATCCAATGTATACATCAGCACCATATTACGTTAATCTTTTAGTTAATGCGTTACTTTTGTTGATACCATCAAGCATTGCTTTTTTGATAGGAATTATTATAGAGAAAAGACATTGACATATCTCGATTTTGTAGATGTAAAGAATTCAAAAGAAAAGAGCTGTAACTTATTGTGGTACAGCTCTTTAATCTTTATATAGTTAAATTACGTATTGTTCCAAGTATTTTTTAGATAGTTTTATTGATTTAAGTACATCTTCTTGAGTTTTTTCGAATGCTTTATCTTCTACCTCAATACATGTAAATCCATTATAACCAATATCTGTTAGAGCGCTTACAAATTTAGACCAATTCACATCTCCTAATCCTGGAAGTTTTGGTGACATATATTCAAGAGGGTATGCCATGATTCCAACTTTATCAAGTTTATCAGGGAATAGTTTAATATCTTTGTAGTGAACATGGAATATTTTATCTTTGAATTGATAAATAGGTTTAATATAATCAATCATTTGCCATACAAAGTGAGATGGATCGTAATTAATACCAAAATATTTTGAAGGTAAAATCTTGAATATTTCTTCCCAGTTTCTTGGAGAAGTCATAAGATTTTGACCTCCTGGCCATTGATCTGCGCCAAACAACATAGGGCAATTTTCGATTGCAACCTTAACTTTTAAGCTTTCAGCAAGTTTAATGATAGGTGGCCATACCTTTTTAACTAGTTTTAAATTGTCTTCTAAATTTAAGTTTTGATCTCTACCTATAAATGTAGTAACCATATTAACTTTTAGTTTTGCGGATGCTTTAATTACTGTTTTTAGATGTTCAACATTTGCTTTTCTTTTTGTTAAATCTCCATCCATTGTATTAGGATAGAAAGCTAATGAAGAAATAGTAATACCGTGGTCTTTTGCGTAGTCTAATACGTGTTTAGCATAATCGTCGTCTTTTAATACTCTTGCAACATCAATATGGCTAACACCTGCATATCTTCTTTCGGCTTTTCCTTGTGGCCAACAAGCCACTTCGGCACATTCAAAGCCCATACCAGAAATAGTATCTATCATCTCTTCGTAGTTACACTTATCTAGTATAGCTGTCACTAAACCCATTTTCATATTATTAATACCTCTTTTCTAAATATAATTTATCATAAATAAGGCCTTTTTTGTATATAGCCAATTGTGATGGTATTGTGATAAAATATTTAAGACAGGTAAACGCTTTCATCGGAGGTAATAATATGGTTAGAGTTGGTGTTATTGGTTGTGGTTCAATTTCTAGACAACGTCATGTTTATGAATACGCCCATAATAAAGATGTTGAAATTATTGGCTATTATGATTTCAAAAAAGATAGAGCTGAAGCAATGGCTAAAGATTTTGGTGGTAAAGTCTATGATACTGCTGATGAACTAATTAACGATCCTAATATTGATGCTATTTCTGTATGTGTTGCTAACGCATATCACGCAGAAAACACAATTAAAGCATTAGATAATGGTAAACACGTATTATGTGAAAAACCTATGGCTACTACACTTCAAGATTGTGAAGCTATGGTAGATGCTGCCAAGAGAAATGGCAAACACCTATTAATAGATCAAAATCAAAGACTTACAAATACTCATAAAAGAGCAAAAGAGTTAATTGCATCTGGCGATTACGGTAAAGTAATTTCTTTCCAAACAACATTTGGACATGGTGGTCCTGAATCTTGGTCTGCTGATAAGTCATCAAACACTTGGTTCTTTAAAAAAGACGCCGCATCATTTGGTTCAATGGCAGACTTAGGTATTCATAAATTAGATTTAATTAGATACCTTGTTGGTGATGATTATGCGACAGTATACTCAAAACAAGTAGTATTAGATAAGAAATTTGAAGACGGTACACCAATTGAGGTTGATGATAACTCTGTAGAAGTATTGACATTTAAAAACGGTGTATTTGGTACAGTAACTACATCTTGGACTGTATATGGTGAAGAAATTCAACAAACAACTATATTCCTACAAAAGGGTATTATGAAATTATATGCAGATCCTAACTATTCATTAATCGTAGTTAAGAGTGATGGTACTGTTGATAAATTCCAATTAGATGTAATTCAAACTAATGATGATGTTCAACAAGCTTCATCTGGTGTAGTTGATGAATTCATTGGTGCAATTAAAGAAGATCGTCCTTCTATCTTAGATGCAAGTGATGTAATTAATTCTATGAAAGCTGTATTTGCATGTGTAGAATCAAACGAAAAAGGACAAGAAGTTAATATTTAGGTAATATCGACGAAGGTCGTTATTATATAGCAAAGAAAAGGAGAATAAAATGAAAAAACTATTTGCTGTTTTAATGGCAGTTCTTATGGTTTTCGCTCTAGTTGGCTGTGGTAGCAATGAAGCTCCTGCAACTGATGATACTGCTGCTGGCGATGAAACATTAAAGACTGTCTACATTATGGGTCCTACACCTGACCATGGTTGGACTGCTCAAGCTGGTACTTATGCTGATCAAAAAGCAAAAGAAATCACTGAAGCTGGTCAATACAAAGGTGTATATATGGCAGCTTCTTCTGGTGAAGAACAAGTTGACCAATGTAACCAAATCGTTGCTAATGGTGATGCTGCAATCGTAGTTATGATGCCTCTAGAAGATTCAGCTGCTGCTGGTCAAGAAGCATTATATGCTGCTGGTATTCCATTTATTTCATTCGATAGAATTATCGAATCTACTGAAAAGTATGCTGCTTTAAACACTTCTGGTGATAACTGGGCTGTTGGTGCTGGTATTGCTTATTGGCTACAACAAAATGGTTTAAAACCTGGTGATACTGTTGTTGTTCTATATGGTGATAATGGTACTGTATGTTCTAGACGTCAAGAAGGTTTTGAACAATTCTTACAAGGAACTAGAAAATACGAAGATCAAAACTTAGGTACTTTCGAAACAGCTGAAACTTGGACTCCTGAACAAACTGCTGCAGTATTCACTGGATACCAAGTAGTATGTGACTGGTCTGCAGATAAAGCTGTTGATTACTTAGATCAAAAGATTACTGAAATCATTGATGCTGCTACTGCTAACGGTGGTAACTTATACATCTATTCTATGGATGATGAAATGACTTTCGGTGTTTTAACAACATTAGAAACAAAAGTTACTGGTACTGATTATGAAGCTAAGGCTGAAGCATTAAATATCTATTGCTCTGCTATTGGTGGTATGCAAGAATTATTTGATGTAATGTCTGGTAAAGATGCTAATAAGTCTGCAATCAGCGAAAAATATTTCGATGATATTATGGATATGTACTTCTCACCTAAGATGATGAAGGACGTTATCGATAAAGGCTTAGATTACTGCAATGGTAACTGGAATTACAAAACTGGTGATGGATATTACACACCTGTATTCATGGTAGATAAAGCATTAGCTGCTACTACTGAAGGTTTCACTGGACACTAGTCTCAGATTTTTAGCGGATGGAGTTTTTACTCCGTCCGCTGTTTTTTATTAGTAAGGAGAACTTGGTATATGGCACTTCTTGAAATGAACAACATATATAAAGCTTTTGGTGCAAACAAAGTACTAAGAGGTGTCTCTCTAAAAGTTGAAGAGGGAGAAGTACATGCACTATTGGGCGAAAATGGTGCTGGCAAATCAACATTGATGAATATTATGACCGGCGTTATACCTTTTGATTCCGGAGATATCTATTTTAACGGAATTAGATATGATGAGCCTACTATTGAAGGTATGGAAAAAGCCGGCATTGCTTTTGTGCATCAAGAATTAGATGTTATTAATGACTTAACAGTTTCTGATAATATATTTTTGAATCGCGAAATTACAAAAGGTGTTCTACTAAACAAAAGAGAAATGGTTAGTAGAACTCAACAATTATTTAATGATTTAGGTGTTAAAATCAATCCTAATGCAATGGTTTCAGAACTTAAAACTGCTGAAAAACAATTGCTTGAAATATGTCGTGCATTGTACATTGATGCAAAACTATTAATCTTAGATGAGCCTACTACAGCTTTATCTAATGATGAAATTGATCACTTATTCTCAATAATTAACAATTTGAAAAAACAGGGGAAATCATTTATTTTTATTTCTCATAAGATGCCTGAAATATTTACGATTGCTGATAGATATACGGTATTTAGAAATGGTGAAATGATTTCTTCAGGATATATAAAAGATACGTCTCCACAATTAGTCACATCAGATATGGTTGGCGAGAAATACGTTGATAAAGAGTTTTATGAATCACGTAAACTTGGAGATGTTGTCTTAGAAATAAGACATGCAAGTGGAGTTGGATTTGAAGATATTAATCTTCAAGTTAAAAAAGGCGAGATTATTGCTTTCACTGGACTAGCTGGATGTGGTGCTAGTGAACTTCTAAATACAATATTCGGTGCTGAACATTTGGATTCAGGCGAAATAATTGTAAATGGAAAAAACACTACTGGTTCTATAACTAAACATATGAGAGATTCTATTGCTTTATTACCTGCTAATAGAAGAGAAAATTCTGTTATATCAGGATTATCAATTCTAGAAAACTTTGCAGTTGCTAAGCAATCAATCACAGGAAACAAACCGTTCATAAACAAAAAAGACGATATTGAACAATACCTAGTTTCTAAAGGAAGAATAAATATTAAAGCTGAAAGCTACAATGATAGTATTGATTCATTATCTGGTGGTAATAAACAAAAAGTGTTTATTGGTAGATGGTTACACACGGGAGCCGATATTATCTTGTTTGATAATCCAACTCAAGGCGTTGATGTTGGCGCAAAAGCAGAAATATATAAACTAATCTTAGAATTTGCAGACGAAGGTAAAACTATCATCATCAATACTCTTGAAATTCCTGAAATAAAAAAAGTTGCTGATAGATGTGAAGTATTTTATGAAGGAAAGATTGTTAAAGAATTTACACATGAACAAGTTAACGAGCATGATGTAATGATGTATTCTACAAATGCTATTAATGAATGTCAGGAGGGATAAATAATGGAAAAGAAAAACATATTAGGAAATATATTAAAATTCATTAGAAAAAATAGTTATATCTTTGTTGCAATATTGATTATTGTTGTGTATGGTATTGTGCTAACAAATAACGGTGTAAACTTTAACTGGGGTCACGTATCTGGAATCTTAGCATCACAAAACACAGTTATCGTTGGCATTATGGCGTTAGGCATGGCATTAGTAGTTATTACTGGTGGTATCGATTTGTCACTAGGTTCTACACTTGTTGTTTGTACTGGCGTTGGTATCATGACATACAATGTTACTGGTTCAATTCCATTGATGATTCTTGCTGCTATTGCGATTGGCGCATTATGCGGAACTATTAATGGCTTACTTGTTGGTTATATCAATATGCCACCATTTATAGCAACATTAGGTACTCAATTGATTTATAGATCAGTAATGCTATCAATGGTTAGAGCTATTGATCCTAATATCACTGGTTCAAGTTCATCACAATTTATGCTTAATTCTGAAAAACCAGGATATGAATTTTTAAGATTTACCATTGGTAATGGTAAATTATTTAATAGCATTCCAATCATCACAATTGTTTTGATTGTAATGGTTGCGTTATTTATCATTATTTCTAAAATGACTAAATTCGGTAAAAGAGTATATGCTATTGGTTCGAATGCTACTGCTGCTAGATTAAGTGGTATCAATGTTGAATTAACTAAATGCATTGTTTATACAATTGCTGGTGCATTAGTTGGTGCAGCTTCTATATTACAAGCTTGTAAGATTGGTAATATTACTCCAGCATCATCTGGTTTATCATACGAAATGTATTGTGTAATCGCTTGTGTATTAGGCGGTATTAATATGGCTGGTGGTAAAGGTGAATTACTAGGCGTTGCATTTGGTGCTATATCTTATTCTGCAGTATCAATGATTATTGTTTCTGTTCCTGGAATGTCAGTTGATATTCAGAATGCATTCCAAGGATTAGTATTAATTACTGTTATCTTAATTCAATTGGTTGGACCAATAATTAAAGAGAAGATGCGTCAAATCAAAAAGAGAAAAGTAAACAAAGCAGTCGAAGGATAGAGAAATCTATCCTTTTTATTGCTATCTACAATATGTTAATAACACCGTCAAGTAAATATACTTGACTCCATTGAATATTTATGTAAAAATAAATAAGTAAAAAAATAAGGAGGCACTATGGTTAAGTTAAGATTAAAGAGAATGGGCGCAAAGAAAGCTCCTTTCTATCGTATCGTTGCTGCTGATTCTAGATCACGTAGAGATGGTAGAGATATCGAAACTATTGGTTATTACAATCCTACTAAGAATCCTGCTATTGTAAAAATTGACGAAGAAAAAGCATTAGAATGGTTAAATAAAGGCGCTGTTGCTTCTGATACAGTTCGTGCTATATTATCAAAAAACGGTATCATGAAGAAATATGCTGAAAACAAGAAAGCTAAATAATGATTAATCTAGAAAAAGTATTATTGAATCTTGTTAAACCTATTTGTTCTAAACCTGATGATGTAATGGTAAAACAAATGGAAAGTATTAATGAAAATGAGTTACTTCTATATGTTTATGCACCAAGTGAGGATATTGCTAGACTAATTGGAAAACAAGGCTCAATGGCTAATTCGATTCGTCAAATGTTACAAGTTGCATCAAAGATAGAAAATAAGCGTATTTCTATTAAATTCGAAGCACTATAAGAGATGATTATTCATCTCTTTTTTCTTATAATAGAACTATGGAATATGTCTTAATTGGTAAGATTATTAATACTCATGGTATTCAAGGAGATCTTAAAGTTGATAACTATTCTGATTTTGTAAAAGATAGATATCAAAAAGATTCTTTAATATATCTTGGTGAAGACTACGAACCATTTAAAGTTAAAAATATTCGTGAACATCAAGGTTTTTTATTATTAAGATTACAAGATAACGAAGATATCAATTTAGTTGAAAAACATAAAAATAAATATATTTATAAAGCTAAACAAGATATAAAGCCTTTAAAGAAGGGCGAATACTATTTTAGTGATTTAAGAGACTTGGATGTTTATGTTGACGATGAACTTATCGGTACAGTGTTGAGAGTTGAAGAAGCTGTTCGAAATAATAATTTAAGAATTAAAAAACTTGATGACAGCGAGAAGTTAATACCATATCTTCCTCAATTTATTCAGAAAGTAGATTTAGATAATAAACGTATTGATGTTATTAAGATGGAAGGCCTTCTATGAAAATAACGGTCTTAACCTTGTTTAAAGAAATGTACGATGGATTTTTAAATTCATCTATCATTAAACGTATTATTGATAAACAATTAGTAGAAATAAATATCGTTGATATTAGAGATTATTCTAATGACAAGCATCGTCACGTGGATGATACTCCATATGGTGGTGGTGCAGGAATGTTGATGAAGGTTGATGTTGTCCATCGTGCGTTATTAGATAATAAAAGTGATAGCTCGCATATCTTGCTTACTTCACCCAAAGCCAAACCATTAGTTCAAAAAGATTTGGAAAGATTATCAAAACTTGATGATATCGTAATTGTCTGTGGTCATTACGAAGGTATAGATTATCGTATCGAAAAGTATTGTGATGAAAAAGTATCGATAGGTGATTATGTTCTTACTGGTGGCGAACTAGCTTCAATGGTTTTGATAGATGGTATCTTAAGACTATTGGACGAAGGGATCTCAAGTGCTTCATTATTAGAAGAATCATATAATAATGGTCTATTAGAATATGCTCAATATACTAGACCTTACGAATATGAAGGTGATATCGTTCCAGAAGTATTAGCGAATGGTAATCACAAAGAAATAAAGAGATTTAATTTGAAGAGTTCCTTAAAAGAGACACTAACTTATCGTCCCGATCTATTAGAAAATAGGGAGTTAAGTGAAATAGAAAAAGAACTATTATTAGAACTACAAAAGGAGAAAGAAAATGGGAATTAGATTCGCAAAATCAATCAAATTAGGAGATTTCTTAAAGCTTAACATCTCTAAATCAGGTGTCAGCGCAACTATTGGTAAGAAGGGCGCATCCATCAATATCGGTGGAAAGGGCACATACTTAAACCTTAGTCCAAGTGCTGTAGGTATCTCAGGCACTGGTATGTCTTATCGTAAGAAGATTGGTGGTTTATCTGGCTTATTAAAGAAGATTACTGGTAAAGATGATGACAAGAAAGAAGAAGCTATTCAACAAGAAGAACAGCCAGTTGCACAAATTGAAGAAAAAGATGAATCTAATGTCATCGATGAATACAATAAGGCAATCGAAGCTCAATGCAATATTCATAAATATGCCGATAAGATTCTTTCAGAAGATGAATTAAAACAAGCTATCGATAAACTTCAAGAAGAAAGCGTTAAAGATTTATACAATCAAGCATTAACTGGTGATGAAGATAGTATTGAGTCTTTAGTAGGATCTATCTTGAATAATCTAGATTTAGACTATGAAGTAAAAGCAAACTACGAATTAGAAGATGACATTCTTTATGTTGATTTGGATTTACCAGAAATAGAAGATTTCTCAGATGAATATCCTGTTTTATCAAATAAGAAAATTGTAAGCAAGAAGAAGACTTCTACTCAATATAGACAAGAATACAGTCAGACCGTTATTAGTTTAGGCCTATATTTAACAACAGAGTTCTTTAATGTTTCTAGTTATATTAAGCAGATTGTTCTATCTGCTTTCACAAGTAGAAGAAATAATGTTGGTGATTTAGTTGATGAATATATCTATTCAGTTAAATATACTCGTGATGGTTTTAAGGATGTCGATTTAAGTGAAGTCGATGATGCTTATAACTTCTTATTGAAGTTTGAAAACCGTATCAATATGTCTAGTACAGGTTTATTTAAAGCAATTAAACCGTATGAAATGGAAACAGTTGTTAAAACTAATTCAATGATTGATGATGTTGTAGCCGGCTTAAAATCTTTAGGATATAAGAGCGAAGACATTAATGCTGTTTTGCCTAAATTAACAGAACAGACATTTGAAACATCAGGCGAATATTTAAAATATGCTTTATCATTAATAAACAAAAAATAAGGAGACGACATGATAATACAATCAAAAAATGTTTATTTTGAAGAAAAGTTTCAACCTTTACAAGTTGAAATAAAGAAAGATGTTATTACTAATATTTATCAATATAATCAATTTAAAGTTGATAAAGATTACGGCGATTTGTTGGTACTACCAGGATTATGTGATAGCCATGTTCATGGATATGGTGATGGTAGTGTATTTGATGCTACAAAACCTTGGCTAAAGAAATGGTGTAAGTATTTGCCTAATGAAGGTATCACTTCAGTTGTGGCTGGTATATCTTGCCATCCGCTAGATAAATTGATGGATGCTATGAAGAATATTGGCGATTATATGGACAATGATAATAAAGTTGGTGCACATATTATTGGTGTCTATGAAGAAGGTCCGTTTATCTGCTCAGGTAAAGAAAGAGGAGCACAAGCTCTAGAATATCAAATCATCCCAACTAAGAAGACAATTGATGAATTCAATAAAGCATGTAATGGCCATATGATATATGTCATGATTGCTCCAGAAATGTTAAATGGCAATTATGAAGTAATTGATTATTGCCGTAAATTGGGTATGGCTGTTTCTCTTGGCCACACAGGTGCATCTTTTGAAGTATGTGAAGAAGCAATCAAACATGGTGCTAATTCATTCACTCATACATATAATGGTATGAAAGGCCTACATCATAGGGAGCCTGGCGTTGTAGGTGCTGCAATGTATTTTGATAATTGTTACGCTGAACTAATTGCCGATGGAGGTCATGTCAACAAAGTTGCTGCAAATATCTTAGCTAAATGTAAAGGTAAAGATCATTTGATTATTGTTACAGACTCATTATCACTAAAGGGTAGGACAGCTGGTGTCTATAAAGCTGATGATTTTGGTAGAAACCTAACAATAGGTAAAGACGGCATTTGCCGTATGGATAATGGCACACTTTGTGGTTCAGTTAGAAAACTTAATCAAAACCTTGCTTATGCTATTAAAGAAGAAGGAATTGATTACGTAACAGCTATTAATGCGGTTACTATCAATCCAATGAGATTATTTGGCATAAACAATAAGGGCCTAATAAAAACTGGCTATAAGGCTGATATAGCTGTATTTGATAAAGATTATGAAGTTAAAGCTGTCTATGTAGATGGCAAGCTACAAAAACTAGCTTAGTTATTCCTATTCGTAATTTTATCGTAGAAATAAGCACTAGATAAACTGATGACTATGGTAATGGCATAAATAATTATTGCTAAGCCATAGTCTTTTTCATTTATGGCGTTACCAGGGTATGTAGAACTGATAATACTTGGGATTCTACCAATAGTAGTAATTAAAACTAGTGGTACAAAATCATAATTATTTAAACCACCGATATAACATAATAAATCTTTGGGTGTACCAGGTAATATAAACAATATTGCAAAGATTACAAAGGATTTTTTTGAATTTAAAAATGATAGTTTATTAATTTGTTCTTCTTTAAAGAAAGACGTGATAAGTTTTCGACCGTATTTTTTAACTAATAGAATGATAATAATTGAAGCGATGCTTCCTGCTATTAGACAAAACAAAGAACCTTTAATAAAGCCAAATGAATAACCTGCTAATAGTTCAAATGGTTCTCCTGGTATAAAGGGTATAATGATTTGAATCATCGTCAATAATATAAACATTAATGGCGCTAATATTCCGAATGATTCAAGATAGTCTCTTAATTCATCAGGTTTATTAATGAATCTTATTAGAGGTATTGAGAATAGGATAGTTAATATCAATACGATAATAATACCTATCACTATATTTCTTTTCTTTTTGCCAATTCCCATATCTTTATACTATCCTAGTTTAATTTATACATAAAGCACGACTTTTAGTGGCAGATGAAACATTCATCCTTGTTTGTGAATATGGCTGCAATGGAGTTGATCCAGAAATCGTGCTATATAAGCGTAGATGAAGTCAACCGTGAATCAGGAAAATAGTAATAAAAATCAATATTTTGAAACCTTTGTCTTTGGCAATAGTCATGAAATGGTGGTGCCCGATGGTAAGTATAATTAAACGCGACTATGCAATTCCGGTTAGGATTGAAAAAAAGTTGTCTATTTTCTTAATATAAATGAAAGGAGAGATTATTAAAATGAAAAAGATTATAACAGTATTGCTAGTCGTTTTAATGGCAATGATACTTGTTGGCTGTGGTTCAAATTCTCAGGAAAAAGAACCTGTAACAGATGCGAATGGGGATGTAATTATTATTCCTGAGTCTACTAAATATCCATGTGTAGGGGCTTGGTATGCTCCTCTTGATGATTTATACTTCGTTATTTCTGAAACAGAAATGAAATTATATCAAGGCGGTTCACTTCTAGCTACATCAGAAATCAAAGAATTTACAGATGAATATTTTGTTACAGATCAAAAATTATTATATGTAATGAATGATGATGGAACATTGTGCCTATGGGATTCTGAACATCCAAAACCAGAAGGCGAAGGTTTACA
>JAGHUL010000032.1 GCA_018064825.1 Candidatus Colivicinus equi | reverse complement strand
CAAGAAAACAGGTTGAAATAAACCTGTTTTTGTATGATTAAGAATGAGTGAAGGTACTATAGATATTAAAGTTTCTTATTCCTTTCTTCTTTTAGTTTTTGTTTTAAATCTCTTTTCATAGATGTAAGCTTTTCAGTCAATACAACAAATACATTATCATTGAAACAATATAACATTCTTTTTCTAAATCTTAAGAAGTTAGCTAGTCCATTTGAAATAGAAATATGAAGTTTTATCTTTCTATTCATTGATTCTGATTTTGCATTAGATAACCTATCACCTGTAACATCAGAAATAATGAAAGAATTAACGATTTCTTGTTTCCAAGTAATCATAATATTAATAAATTCTTCATATTCTTTAATATTAGCTTTCTTAAAAGTAACTATTAATTCATCTAAATCTTTACTAGCAGTTTCATAAGTAGAATAGCTATTAAAGTTTCGATATGATTCTTTTAGTTCATAAGCTAAAGTTAGTTCTTCATCTAGTTCTAATAACATCTTTAATAAATCAGTATAATTGAGTTTACATTTAAACACATGATTATACTTGGGTTCATTATTAAGATTATATTTATCTGATTCTAATAACTTGTGCCAATGTTTAAGTAAATAATAACTATGAGATCCATATACCTTAGAATTCATTATTTTGATTCTTACTTTAGTAAAACCATTAGATAAGTGTTCTATTACATGAAATGGATCAACTGCAATAGTAGCATTAGGAAGCCATTTTAAGACAACATTCTTATATGGTTCCCACATATCAATGGTTACGTATTTAACTGATTCTCTTTCTTCCTTAGGACATTTTTCAAAGAATAAAGATAATTCATACTTACTTCTAGATGTTAGAATATCAATTAATTTGAAATTATCATTATCAGTTAGAGTACATAAGTAACTAGCGTTCTTTCTTTTAGCCATATCTGAATGTATTTCATCAATACCTAGATTAACTGGTAAAGCTATGTGTGGTATTACTACATATGAATCAAGATATTTAACAACCTGAGTTACTGAAATATTATTCTTTTGAGCAATCATCGTATAATTAAGACGATAGTCGTGCAGATCTATCATCACTTGATTCACTACTAGAATCGAGTTATTGAACCCCTTGATAGCGAAGGGGTTCTTTTCAAATTCAGTATAATTACATCCTTTACAGCGATATCTATTGGCTTCGTATATAAGAGATGTATTTCTATCTACTAGCGCCTTATGGTTAATGGGTTTATTCTTGTATCCATTTCCAACAAGTTTCCTACCACATACTGGGCATATAAAACAGTTTTTTCGTTTTAAACGAATATGAACTACCAAGCCATTATCATCATTTACTGTATAAATCTTATCAATTTCATCGTTATCAATATTAAATAAACTTTTTATTAAATTATTCATAAATTAAAAGTGTCTTTTCATCTAATTACCTCCAATCATTCTTAATGATTTTAGAGTATCAAAATAAAAAGACACATAAAAGATTAAAGGGTGGACACACTAGGCCACAACAAAGTTTAAAGCGAGGCCACAGACACACGATAATTTAAAAAGCCATTAAAATAATCTCTCACGAGATTATTTTTTATGGCGGCCCCACCAGGAATCGAACCTGGATTTAACCCTTAGGAGGGGCTCGTTCTATCCATTAGACTATGGGGCCACATTAATATTATACATAAGAAAACAAGCATATAGCTTGTTTGTCTTATTGAACGGAGGATAAAAAATGAAAAAATCTTTTAACAACTATATACTAACATTGTATTGTGAACAAATTGTGAAAATTTACATTTTCTTTGAAAATATTTACATACTATATAACTTTGAACCTAATTACGTATGCATATAATGCAAATAAACATCACATAATAAGAAAAACAGCCATCTTAATGATGGCTGTTAGTGTTATTAATTCTAGTACATTCCGCCCATTGAGCCAGCTGGCATTGGTGGTTCTGGTTCTTTAATTGTTCCTACTGCTGCTTCAGTTGTAATTAATAATCCAGCAATAGAAGCAGAGTTTAATAATGCAGATCTAGTAACCTTACAAGGATCTACAATACCTTCCTTGAACATATCAACCCATTCACCAGTTTTAGCGTTGAAACCAACGTTACCTTTAGCTTCTAATTGTTTATCGACAATTTGTTTACCATCGAATCCTGCATTTTCAGCAATTTGATTTAATGGTGCCAATAAAGCTTCAAACACGATAGAGATACCCTTTTCAATATCTGCATCTTCAGCTTTAATCTTGTTCTTTAATTCTTTATAAACGTTGATTAAACAAGCACCACCACCGATAACGATACCTTCTTCGATAGCTGCTTTAGTTGCATTTAGAGCATCTTCAATTCTTAATTTCTTTTCTTTTAATTCTGATTCTGTAGTTGCACCAACTTTAATTACGGCAACACCATTAGTTAATTTCGCAAGTCTTTCTTGAAGATTCTTCTTGTCATATTCAGAAGTAGCAGCTTCAATTAGATTGCCTATTTCTTTAATTCTTTCATTGAATGCTTTCTTAGTTCCAGCACCATCAATGATAGTAGTGTGTTCTTTTTCAACAACTACCTTCTTAGCTGTACCTAAATCATTCATAGTCATATCTTTTAGATTCATTCCTAAATCTTTAGAAATGAAATTAGCACCTGTTAAGATTGCGATATCTTGTAGATTTGCTTTTTGATTGTCACCAAAGCCAGGAGCTTTAGTAGCTACGACATTGAATGTTCCTCTTAATTTATTGACGATTAATGTTGAAAC
This sequence comes from Candidatus Colivicinus equi, assembly GCA_018064825.1. GTDB lineage: Bacteria > Bacillota_I > Bacilli_A > Erysipelotrichales > Erysipelotrichaceae > Colivicinus > Colivicinus equi. Next base: position 1,167 of record JAGHUL010000032.1, on the reverse strand, counting down.
AACTTCATTTTCAATATCGTCAGCAATAATTAATAGAGCTTTATTAGATTGAACGATTTGTTCAAGAATTGGAAGTACTTCTTGAATAGTTGAAATCTTTTGATCTGTAACAAGGATTAAAGGATTTTCCATCTCAACATTCATCTTTTCTCTATTAGAAATCATATATGGAGAAATATATCCCTTATCGTATCTTAAGCCTTCAGTTACTTCTAATGAAGTATCAAAGCCTTTAGATTCATCAACATTGATGACGCCATTCTTACCTACTTTTTCCATAGCATCAGAAACGATCTTACCAACTTCTTCGCTTCCAGAAGAGATAGTAGCTACTGATGCGATGTCAGCTGCAGAATCAATCTTTCTTGATTTCTTTAATAATGCTTCAGCGACTGCTTTAGAAGCCTTTTCAATTCCTTCTCTCAATAATACTGGGTTTGAACCTTTTTCAACTGCTTCTAGTCCAGCGTGAATCATTGTTTGAGCTAATAATGTAGCTGTAGTAGTTCCATCACCAGCAGAATCATTTGTATGGTTAGCTACTTCATATAACATCTTAGCGCCCATATTTTCATATGTATCTTCTAGTTCAATTTCTTTCGCAATAGTAACACCATCATTCACAATAAGTGGTGAACCATAGCCTTTGTCTAATACAACATTTCTGCCCTTTGGACCTAATGTAATCTTTACAGCATTCGCAAGTGTATCAACACCTTTTAATACACTTTCACGAGCATCTTTTCCATATTTAACTGTTTTTGCCATAGATATATCCTCCTATTCAACAATTGCTAAAATATCTTCAGCCTTAATTAGAATATATTCTTCATCACCATCTTTTACATCAGTGCCAGAATACTTCTTATACATAACTTTGTCGCCCTTCTTTAAAGGCATAGTATAAACTTTATCACCTATCTTAACTTCCTTATCACCGCTAGTAGCAACTACTAGAGCATATTCTTCATTTTCTTCTTTTTGGGAAATGATAATACCTGAGGAAGTCTTGTTAGAAGCTTCTACTTTCTTTAATAATACGTTGTTATATAATGGTTTAATCATCTTAAAACCTCCTTCTACACTAATAATTATACTATGAAATAGCACTCAGTCAACTAGAGTGCTAAACATTGGCAACACATTATCACTCCAATGTTACTTTCC
>JAGHUL010000122.1 GCA_018064825.1 Candidatus Colivicinus equi | reverse complement strand
GCCTTTTCTAACGATTATTATGGAAAGAAAATTGCCCAAGATTGTTTAGATAAAGGATTTAATTTAGCTTTTTCTAAATTTGTAGATAATATACCTAGTTCAATGTATTTTTCATTATTTGATGAAGATGGTAGTACTTATGTCGCATGCAATGATATGGAAATTTGTAAGTGTATTGATCAAAATATGATTTTTGATTTGATTAATGTAATCAATGATGATGATTATGTAATTGTTGATACTAATTTAGATGAAGATACTATCACTTACATCTTTGATAACTTGAGAGGAAAGAAGATTGTCGATGCAATCAGTATCAATAAAATAAATAGATTACAAAGAGTGATTAAACGTATTGATATCTTTAAGTTAAATCGTATTGAAGCTGAAGCCATTTATAATGGAAAATTAATTGATGATAAGGATTACATTACTTTACTACAACAAATGACTTTTGAATCAGATCGTGAAGTAGTAATAACTAATAGCGAAGGTGTTTATGTTGGTTATCACAATGATGTATTCTTCTACGCACATAATGAACCAAAAGATGGCATAAAAAAAGACACAGGCGCTGGCGATGCATTTTTAGCAGCTTATGTATATGGTGATCTACATAATGTTAATATTGAATCTAAATGTTGTTTAGGTTTGGCTGCTTCTCAACTTACTGTTTCTTCAGATTTAACAGTTGCAAGATACAATATCCATGATGTTTCTAAGCAACTCACAAGAATGAAAATAAAGGGCGGCAAATTAAAAACTAGCTAAGCTAGTTTTTTTGTTAATCAAGATCTAATTGATACTTATTGATGTTTGCCCAATTTTGATTATTACACCAATAGACAATTCTATTATTCACATCATAAACCATCGAAACAACTGTAGGACATATTTGTTGAGACACTGCTTTTAGTATTTCGAAACAATCGTTCTCGTTAAAGTCGTCATCTTTTTCTGATAACATTCTATTAGCTAATTCGTAACGATCTAGTCCCATCCACGGATGTTTTTCTTTGTCCATCTTGAATGGCGAGAAATTAGTCATGACCATTTGTTTTGGTTTTTCGTAATACTTGTATCCTTGACCAGGAATAACTTGTAGAACATTACCATCTCTATCACTTAATTGTGATTGATATGTTATACCATTAAAACTACTTATATTTGAACTAGTTACAATATCTTTTGTTTCAATAAATGTTTTCTTTTCTAATAACAAATCTATATCTAACATGATGATATTTGTTTCGTTGTTTTTTGGATCGCTTCTATCATCGTATGGCCAACATGTTGGCATTGTTACAAATTCACCACGACTGTTTGCCCCAAATAAAGCAATCCATCCTTCTATAGCATCATTGATTTCGATATAGACTCCTTTTGGATTAGTTGTTACTCTATATTCCATATCTAGAATATCAAGATTGAATCCAGCTATTGTCTTATTTCTATTAGTTAATATACTTGTGCACATATTATTAATTAGTTGTAAGTCTTTGGCTTATTAATTTAGCGATACTAGAAAAAGTTTCTTCATCTTCGTAAGTGAATCTTTGAAGTAATGGTGAGTCGATATCTAAGACGCCATAGATTCTATTTTCTATTAATAATGGAACTACTAATTCGCTATTAGATGCGCTGTCGCATGCGATGTGTCCAGGGAAGTTATGAACATTGTCAACATTCAATAACATCTTCTTTTCATATGCTGTACCACATACGCCTTTTCCAAT
>JAGHUL010000111.1 GCA_018064825.1 Candidatus Colivicinus equi | reverse complement strand
AGGCCATAACGAAAAGATGATCCAAAGTTGATATCTCTATCAAAATTGAATCATCTTTTTAGTGTTTTTAGTAATTCACCCACACGGAAGTCCAAACGTTTTACCCACGGTAGTTCAACCTGTGACTACGTTTTTACCCCCACGGAAGTTCACATCACCACTATTTCTTAGCAATATATTTTCTAATATCTAGAGCGATAGCTACAACGATAACTACACCTTGTACAATGTATGTCCAAGCAGTATCGATACCTAAGAATGTCATTTCAATCTTTAGAATTTCGAATACAAGAACACCAATTAAGATACCAGAAACTTTACCAGTACCACCAGATACAGATACACCACCAATTGTACATCCAGCGATAGCGAATAGTTCATAACCATTTGCTAAGTTAGAAGAAGTACCACCAGCTTTTGCACCTAGCATAAATCCAGCTAATGCAAATGTAGCGGCAGCAATCATGTAAGAGATAATAGTCATCTTAGTAGTATTGATACCAGATACTTCAGCAGCATCTGGGTTACCACCAATAGCATACATCTTCTTGCCATATGGAGTGTGATTGTATAAGAACCAGAATATTAACATAGCAATAAAAGTAACTATAGCTAAGTTAGGCAAAAGTGGAATTCCTAGGAATGATCCAGAAGCCCAATCAGTATATTCAGGAATTAGACCACCAATAGGTTGAGCACCAGTGTAAATTAAGGCGATACCATAGACAACTGTCTGCATACCATATGTACCGATGAATGCAGGAACATGTAATTTAGATACAACTAAACCATTAATAATACCAATTGTTAGAGCAAAACCTATCATAACAAGAATACATACTAGCCACATATTCATTGGTTCTAGATTCTTATATACTTTTTCAGCATAATCAGCTCTTTGCAATAAAGTTGCACAAATACATCCAGCTAAACCTACTTGTCTACCAGCAGACAAATCGTTATTTCTCATGATTAGAACACCAGAAATACCTAATGCAATAATCATACGAACTGAAGTATTAGCTAGTAAGTTCTTGATGTTTGCCATAGAGAAGAACTTCGGATTTTGAATACCTACAAAAATTGCAGATGCAATAATCAAAATAATCAAAGCATTACTAATTAAAAATTGGACAACATCTAATTTTTTCTTTTCTTTTTGTACTGTTTGCGTCATATATTTGCCTCCCCTTTATGACATGAATTTAGTTGATAGTTCCATAATTTTTTCTTGTGTAGCAGTTGGACCATCAACAGTTCCAGTAATCTTACCTTCGCACATAACCATGATACGATCACAAATACCAATTAATTCTGGCATTTCAGAAGAGATAACAATAATAGTCTTTCCTTCTTTTGCTAATTTACCAATAATAGAGTAAATTTCATATTTAGCACCAACATCAATACCTCTAGTTGGCTCATCCATGATTAGAACATCGGGCTCTTTAGCTAACCATCTAGAAATAATAACTTTTTGTTGATTACCACCAGATAAGTTTCTAATCAATTCTTTACTACTTGGGGTTTTAATTGATAACTCTTTAATAGATTTATCAACAACTTGCTTAATTGATTTATGATCAAGCATACATTTAAATTTCAAATAGTCATTTAATGAAGCAACCGCAACGTTATCAGAAATAGATAGAACACCAAATATACCAGTACGTCTTCTTTCTTCTGTAATTAATGCGATACCATTTTTAATTGCATCTTCTGGACACTTGATGCTAAGCTCTTTCCCATCAAATGTAACTGTACCACTACTATGACTACGTAAACCGTAAATAGCTTCCATTAATTCAGTACGTTGAGCACCAACTAAGCCAGCTACACCAAATATTTCGCCTTTTCTAACTGAAAAAGAACAGTTTGTAAACGATCTATCAAGTGGAGAAGTGAAATCTTTAACTTCAAATATTGTTTCTCCAGGAGTGTTTACTTTTGGAGGATATAGATCCTTAAGTTCACGGCCAACTTCTTTAGCGATAATAAAGTCGATAGTTAAATCTTTTGCAGGCCATGTACCAATATATTGACCATCTCTCATGATAGTAACTTCATCAGAAATTTGAAGAATTTCATCCATCTTATGAGATATATAAATAACACCACAACCCTTTGAAGTTAATCTATGAATAATTTCAAATAGTTTATCAACTTCCTTTAGAGTTAATGATGATGTAGGCTCATCTAAAATAATAATTTTTGCATCAGCACTTACAGCTTTTGCGATTTCACAAAGCTGCATTTGTGAAGCAGATAAAGTGCCTAATTTATCAGTTGCTTTAAAAGGTAAACCTAAATCATCTAACAATGCTTGAGCGTCACTATTCATCTTTTTATGATCTATGACCTCGATAGGTCCAACCTTCTTAACTGGATATCTACCACAGTAAATGTTTTCTGCAATTGATCTATCTTGAATAGGCATCAATTCTTGGTGAACCATCGCGATACCTTTTTGTAAAGCATCGAATGGGTCTTCTATAGTTACTTCTTCACCATTATAAATAACTGACCCAGAATCTTTCTTATAGATACCAAATAAACATTTCATTAATGTTGATTTGCCAGCACCATTTTCACCCATTAATGAATGAACATGTCCTGGAATTAATTGTAAAGAAACATGATCAAGCGCTTTAACACCAGGGAAGGATTTACAGATATCTTTCATTTCAAGAATATATTCTGACATATTTTTGTCTCCTTCTATAAAAATAAAGAAAGAGTTGCGCTATAAAAAGCGCAACTCTTAATTACTAAAATTATTTGCCGTAAACGTCCTTTAAGATTTGAGCAGCATTTTCAGTAGTTACCATTAAGTATGGAACATAGTTAACTTTAGTAGCGATAGTTTCACCAGCTAATAGTTTTAATACTGTGTCACAGCAAGCAGTAGCTTGACCGATAGCATCATTTAGAACTGTACCAGTCATAGTGCCATCAATAACCATTTCGCAGCATTCAGATAGAGCATCAACACCAACTAGATAGATGTCTTTACCAACTGTTCTACCAGCATTCTTGATAGATTCGAAAGCACCTAAAGCCATACCATCGTTATTGCAGAATACAACTTCAATCTTATCAGTTAATGAAGCAAGAGCAGAAGCAACTAATTCTTGTCCCTTAGCTTGATCCCAGTTACCTGTTTCTTGGTATAAGCATTCAACTTCAACACCATTGTCTTCTAAATATTTAATAGAGTATTCAGTTCTGTTCTTAGCATCTGAGTTTTCAGGGTCGCCCATAATCATGATATAAGAAACTTTGCCATCACCATTTAAATCGCCATGATCTGGTTGATTGAAAATGATTTGACCTTGGTAAGTACCAGAATCCTTAGCATCAGCACCAACGTAGCAAGTCTTATCAGAATATTGGTAATCAGCGATTTCTCTGTTGATGAATACACAAGGGATACCAGAATCTTCAACAGCTTTAGCTAAAGCATCAGAAGAAGTTTGAACTAGGTTTACGATTAAAGCGTCAACGCCTTGAGAAATGAATGTGTTAACTTGTTCTGTTTGAGTAGCAGCATCGTTAGCACCATCAACGATTGTTACTTCGTATTGAGTTCCACCTTTAGTGTTTAGATCATCGAAGTAAGCTTGAATGTTGTTTCTGAATAGTGTCATGAAGTTATCATCAAATTGATAAATACAAACACCAATCTTAACTGTATCAGCAGTTTCTCCGCCTTCTTCAGTTGGTTCAGTTGTATTTGAACAACCAACAAGAGCGAAAACCATTAATACAGCTAATAAAATACTTAAAAGCTTTTTCATTTTTTCCTCCTAGGACATTCTGTCCGTGTCTTAATTATACTACAAATGGAAGCCTTTTCACATTTATTTTTCACAAAATAAACACAATAAATTTTTTAATTTTGAAATTAAAAAAATAAAAAGAGTTGGACATATGTTGTCCAACTCTTAATAAAATGTTTTTAGATATTATTTTCTTAATCCTAATTTAGCAACTAAGTCTCTATATCTGTTTACATCAGTTCTCTTTAAGTACTCTAAGAAATTCTTTCTCTTACCAACTAAGATTAATAAACCACGGTTAGAATGGAAGTCTTTCTTATGTTGTTGCATATGAACAGTAAGCTTGTTGATTTGTGCTGTTAATAAAGCAACTTGAACTTCTGTAGAACCTGTATCACCTTCGAATTTTCCGTATTCCTTGATGATAGTTTCTTTTTCTTGTTTAGATAACATAAATTTTCTCCTTTCGTATTTTTCAATTGTATCCGGGTATAAAACTGGAGAAGTTTTTAAACTCAGAAACAATCCTTGTTTAATATATCATATTAACTATTATATTGACAATAATGTTTTAATAAAGTTCTATAAATATGCTATTGATACTTTTTTCGAATATAAAGCACTGATATTACTAATACAATTGGAAAGCCAATTCCTGCCAAAACTCCTGCTTGCAAATTATTAGCAACCTTTGAAGATACACTTCCTATAATTGCTGGTCCTATAGCTCCACCCAAATCTCCAGCAAGCGCAAGAAGCGCAAACATTGCTGTACCACCAGTTGGAAGTATCTTCGATGAAATACTAATGGAACCCGGCCACATTATGGCTACAGAAAAACCACACAAAGAACAGCCAATTAATCCTACTATAGGAATATCTGTCAATCCAGCAATCAAATAACAAACTAAGCACAGTATTCCTGATGCTATCATAAATAGATTTAAATCGACCTTGTCACCAAATTTACCATAAAGTAATCTACAAATTCCCATGCATATCGCAAATCCACAAGGCCCTGCCAAGTCACCTACTGTTTTTGAAACATGAAGCGCTGATTCAGCGAATGCTGATGCCCATTGACCCATAGCTAATTCTGAAGAACCTGCACAAATCATCAACACAATAAAAATCCAAAATGTCTTTGTTTTAAAGAGTTGGATCATAGTCATACTTTTCCCTTCTTTTACTAGCGGTTCTATCGGACAGGTTGCAAAATTATAGACATTATAAAGCGGTATAATCGACCATATTAGTGCCATCGTTCTCCAATTATCCAAACCAAAGATCGAAAAGAAAATAGTTGAACACAATACGACTCCTACCCATCCCCAGCAATAAAAAGAATGTAGAAGACTCATCATTGATTCTTTGTTCTCAAAAGGACAAGCTTCAATAATAGGACTAACTAGTACTTCCGCCAATCCGCTTCCTATTGCGTAAATAATTACACAGACAAGAATTCCGTAAAAAGGAACTGGCAATAAATCAGGTAAAATAGCTAATCCTGCAAGTCCAAGACCAGACGTAATTTCTGCAGTAACAATACATACTCTGTATCCCAACTTATCTACTATGCCGACACACAAAAAATCAACCGTTAACTGTGTAACAAAAAAGCAGGTCGAAACAAGAGCAAGCATGCTAAAAGAAATATCATATGCATTGTGAAATGTTATGAATAAAAGTGGAACAAAATTAGCACATATAGCCTGTGTTACTAATCCCAAATAGCATGCGAGCTGTGTTTTTTTATAATTCTTATTTATTTCCATTTTTCAAGTTCTGATATTAATAGTTAATACAAAATAATTATAGAAAAAATAAAAAGCATTTGGTACGTACAAATGCCTTTTATCAGTAGAATTTTCTTTCAAAAGAAAGATACAAATGAATGTAGAACTATAATAAACTCTTTTCTGTTTCTTTGTCAAATAGATGAACTAGTTCTGGTTTGAATGTGTAATGAACTGTTTCATGAGTTCCATGTAGTTTATCAACATCAATTTCTGTAGTTGGAACTACTGCAACAACATCTTTACCATTTGAATCTAAGTGTAGATGTAATTCTGAACCCATTAACTCAGTAACATCAATCTTAGCTTCGATACCCTTGTCAGCTAATGTAATATGAACTGGACGAACGCCTAATACTACATCACCAGATTTGTCTTTAACTGCAGCTTTTTGATCAGCTGTTAATTCGATTTCATGTCCTTGAACTGTAACTTTGCCATTTTCTAATTTAGCATCGAAGAAGTTCATTTGAGGAGTACCAATGAATCCTGCTACGAATAGGTTGCATGGATGATTGAATACTTCTTGAGGAGTACCGATTTGTTGGATATAACCGTCTTTCATGATAACGATTCTATCACCTAATGTCATAGCTTCTACTTGGTCATGTGTTACATAAACGAAAGTAGTTTCAATTCTTTGTCTTAACTTGATGATTTCAGCTCTCATTTGGTTACGTAATTTAGCATCCAAATTTGATAGAGGTTCATCCATCAATAATACTTTAGGGCTTCTAACGATAGCACGACCGATAGCAACTCTTTGTCTTTGACCACCAGATAATGCTTTTGGTTTTCTGTCCAAGTATTGAGTGATATCAAGGATTTCAGCAGCTTCTCTAACCTTCTTATCGATTTCATCTTTAGGAAGTTTCTTTAATTTTAGAGAGAATGCCATGTTTTCATAAACTGTCATATGTGGATACAATGCATAGTTTTGGAAAACCATTGCGATATCTCTGTCTTTAGGTGCTACATCATTACATAACTTACCGTCGATGTAAAGTTCACCACCAGAGATTTCTTCTAGACCAGCAACCATTCTTAAAGTTGTTGATTTACCACATCCAGAAGGACCAACTAGAACGATGAATTCTTTGTCGGCAATATCAAGATTGAATTCTTGAACTGCTACTACACCTTCTTCAGTGATTTGTAGATTTGGCTTATTTGTTTCAGGATTCTTTTCAGTTTCTTTCTTTAAGAATTTTTTCTTTTTCTTTTCATCTCCTGAAAATGGATAAACCTTCTTAATGTTGACAAGTTTTACTTCTGCCATTTTAAATTTGCCCTAATTGCGCTGACTCTTCAATCGCTTTCTCATAATGCTTTTTACATTACTTTGTGACATGTCTCCACAATGCCACACCGTGGGACCACGGACTTTCTCCTTTTTTTCCCGAGATCATAGTAGTGGATTGACCTCGTATACAATAATTCTAGCA